>CAYTQL010000068.1:0-11015 GCA_964439555.1 uncultured Planctomycetaceae bacterium
GTTCTCGAAGGGGTTGGGCAGGTCGATTTCCTTGGAGACGGTCACGCCGTCCTTGGTGACCTTCGGGCCACCGAAGCTTTTCTGCAGCAGCACGTTTCGCCCGGTGGGCCCGAGGGTGACCTTGACCGCCTTGGCGAGCTTGTTGACGCCGCTGCGGATGCCCTCGCGGGCTTCGGCGTCGAATACGATCTTCTTCTTGGCCATGGTATCGTGCTCCTTCTGTTCGTCTTATTGAGGTCAGGGGGTGCGGCGTCGGTCAGTCGAGAATCGCCAGGATGTCCGACTCGTTCATCAGCGTGTACTCTTCGCCGTCGACCTTGATCTCGGCGCCGGCGTAGCTGGCGAACAGGACGGTGTCGTTCTTCTTGACCTGGGGCTCGGCGCGTCCGCCGTCCTTGAGCATCCGCCCTTCCCCGACGGCCAGGACCGTGCCACGCTGGGGCTTCTCGCGGGCGGCCTCGGGCAGGACGATCCCGCCGGCGGTCGTCTCCTCCGCTTCCAGGCGATGAATAAGAACCTTCTCGCCCAGCGGGCGAATCTTCGGTGCAGCCTTAGCCATGTGCGACTCCTTCTTCCAGGGGGTCATCGAAAAGCGAGCGGACCGCGCCGGCGCGGCAGGCTCGGGGAGCCCGCGGCGTCGCGGCGGTCACCCGCGTCTGACGCTGTGGGAGCGACCCGCTTCGGGGCGTCCACCTTTCATTGCTCGTCCGGCCCTTCGCGGAGGGCCTGGTCGAGGCGCTGCATCATCCCGGCGATCTGGCGCAGCAGCGCCTCGAACTGCACGGGCTTGGAGAGCACGCTGAACGCCGCGAGGCGCAGGGCGCTTTCCAGCCAGCGACGGTCGCAGTGCTCGCTCACCACCACGACCTGCGTCGTCCGGTCCATCCGCCGGATCATCCGCAGGAGCTGGAGCACGTCAACCGGCCAGTCGACATCTTCATCCAGCACGGCCATGTCGGCGCGCCCGGACTCGACGACGTTGAGCAGCTCGCTTTCCGAGCCCACCGGGTACGGGACCACGAAGCTCCGCCCGACGATGCGTTCGAGCGCTTCGAGCCACGTCCCGGCCTCGCCGCTGACGATGAGTCCGAAAGGTTCGCGTCGCTGGTTCAATGCGCTGACCATCTCTTCACCTGCGGACCGTGCGCCGGGGCCGCTGCGCAGCAGCCCGTCCGCCCTGAACCTTGCAAGCCGGATGCCAGGAGCCGTAACGCAAGGACCCGGCGAAGATTAGCTCTACAGATGCCCTCGCGCCGGGCGCGCAATCTCTGCTCAACTGACACGCTCGCCCGCCAGGTTCTGCGTGTTTGGCAGGCGTACCGGGGTCGTCTTCGCCCAACGGTCAGCAGGATCAAGGAGATGCGACAGCGACCATCGCGAGGCGAGCGGATGGCCGTTGCTGCGCCCCGGCGGCGAGGTCGTTGCCGATCCGGCGCCCCGCATCCCCCGCCATAACTCCCTGACGGCAGATAGGCTTGATTCGCCGGGTCCGATCCCGCTAGGGTCGGGCTTCCCCGCGACGCACTCCCAGGCACTCGAAAGGAAGAGCAACCATGCGTGCGATGACAACGGAGAATCTCCGCAGCGCCTTCGGCGGCGAGTCGATGGCCCACATGCGCTATCTCGTCTGGGCCGAGAAGGCCGAGAAGGAAGGCTTCCCGAACGTGGCCCGGTTGTTCCGGGCGATCTCCCGCGCCGAGCAGGCCCACGCCAGCGGACACTTCCGCGCGATGCGGAGCGAGTCCGGCGCGTTTCCGGTCTTCGCTGGCGGCGGGTTCGGGCTCACCGATACGGCCGAGAACCTCGCCCGCGCGATTGAGGGCGAACTGCACGAGGTCGAGGAAATGTACCCGGCGTATCTCGCGGCCGCGCGGATGCAGGACGAGAAGGGCGCGGTCTGCTCGATGGAGTACGCTCTCCAGGCCGAGCAGATCCACGCGAAGATGTTCGCCGACGCCAAGACCGCCGTCGAAGGCGGGAAGGACGCCCAGCTCGAGACCGTCTACATCTGTCCCGTCTGCGGACACACCCACGAGGGCGACGGGCTCAGCGACTGTTGCCCGATCTGCAACGTGAAGCGCGACCTGTTCGTGGAGTTCGCTGCGTAGTCGCGACCGTTCACCGCGGAAACCGCGGGCAGCTCCGGTCCATCACAGAGGTACAGAACGCACAGAGGGCTCGGCCGGTCCGTCCGGCGGTTCCCGGTGCGTTCTGTGCCTCTGTGCTCATGGACGCCGCGTGACGGGGCCGGTCCGCCACGGTTCCCCGCGCGGCGGGCCTATCATTCGTCAGGGAGTGATCCATGCCGCTGCGCAAGCACAAGCAGATACTGGACGCGTTCTACGCGAAGTACCACAACCGGGCGTACCTCGGGCGCGATCCGGTCTCGCTGCTCTACGCGTACGACCGCCCGACCGACCGGGAGGTCGCGGGGCTGCTGGTCGCCTGCCTGGCGTACGGGCGGGTGGCGAGCATCGTCGCCAAGGCACGCCTCGCGTTGGAGCCGCTCGGTGCGCGACCGGCGGAGCGCCTGGTCGAGACGTCCCCGGCGCAGATACGCCGGGCCTATCGAGGTTTCCGCCACCGCTTCGCCCGCGGCGAGCACATCTCGACGCTGCTGACGGGCATCCGGCGCGTCATCCGCCGGCACGGGTCGTTGATGGAGCGGTTCGCCGCCCTGGCCGCGACGCACGAGGGCGAGCCCAGCTACGCGCGGCCCCTGGCGGACCTCGTCGGCGAGATCGACCCGGATTCGACCTGCGGGCACCTGCTGCCCGACCCCGCCCGCGGCAGCGCCGCCAAGCGATTGCACCTCTACCTCCGCTGGATGGTCCGGCGGGACGCGATCGACCCCGGGGGATGGGACGCGCTGTCGCCGCGGCGTCTGACGATCCCCCTCGACGTGCACATGCACCGGGCGGGGCTGGCGATGGGGGCGACCCGCCGGCGCACCGCCGACGCCCGGGCGGCCGAGGAAATCACCGCCGCGTTCCGCGTGATCGCGCCGGAAGACCCCGTCCGCTACGATTTCTCCCTGACCCACGCGAGCATCCGCGGGGAACGTCCCGCCGCGGAGGACCGTACAGAAGAGCGGTGAGAACATGGAAATGGTCTGGCAGATCGCGATCGACTTCTGGGGCGTCCTGACGGAAATGGCCCCCTACCTGCTCTTCGGGTTCCTGGTGGCGGGCGTGCTCAGCGTGTTCATCTCCGCGGCGCGAGTCGAGCGGCATCTCGGCGGCGGCGGACTGGTCAACGTGCTCAAGGCGTCCCTGTTCGGCGTGCCCCTGCCCCTGTGCTCCTGCGGGGTCATTCCCGTGGCCGCGTCGCTCAAGGCCCACGGCGCCAGCCGGGCCGCGAGCGTCAGCTTCCTGATCTCCACGCCCCAGACCGGGGCTGACAGCATCTTCGTGACCTACTCCCTGCTGGGCGGGGTCTTCGCCATCTTCCGACCCGTCGCGGCGCTGATCTCCGGGACCATCGGCGGGCTGATTACCGCCGGGCTCACCCCGGACCCCGAAGACGAAACCACCGAAGCCGCCCAGGCCGAAGGCGCCGACGCCTGCACCGATTCCTGCCGCGACGAGGGCGAAGCAGCAAAAGAGCACGCGCCCTCCCGCTCCCGCGTGCGCCGCGCGCTGGCCTACGGATTCGGGACGCTCCCGCGGGACATCGCCCCGGCGCTGCTGATCGGGCTTGTCCTCGCGGCGTTGATCACGGCACTGCTGCCGACCCAGCGGGTCGCCGGCTGGCTGGGCGGCGGCATCGTGGGCATCCTCGTGATGATGGTGCTGGGCATCCCGGTCTACGTCTGCGCCACCGCCTCGGTGCCGATCATGGCCGCGTTGATCCTCAAGGGGGCGATCTCCCCGGGCGCAGGCTTCGCCTTCCTGATGACCGGACCGGCCACCAACGCCGCGACCGTCGCCACCGTCTGGAAGATGATGGGCAGACGAAGCGCGATCGTCTACGTCGCGACGATGGCCGGGACGGCCGTGCTCGGCGGGCTCGCGCTGGACTCGCTTTTCGAGTTCCGCGGCGCCGTGCCCGCCCCGCCCGAGATGTGGATGCTGCCCCAATGGTTCAAGACCTTCGCCGGCGCGGCGCTGCTGGGGCTGCTGGGCTGGTCGATCGCGTCCAAATGGCTCCACCGTGCAGCCGATACTCCCGAACCGGAAGAGAGCCCCGGGGCCGGGCGAACGCTGGTGCTCCAGGTGGACGAAATGACCTGCTCGCACTGCGCCTCGACGGTGCAGCGTGCCCTCGAGGGGCTCGCCGGCGCCCGCGACGCCTCGGTCAGCCTCGAAGACGCCCGGGCGACCGTCCGCGGCGACGTGGACCCGGTCGCCGCACGCCAGCGGATCGAAAAGCTCGGCTACCATGTGGAAAGCGACCGCGATGCGTGAGAGCAACGAGCCGCCGAAGCCGACCCGCAAAGGAACGATTGGAGAAGAGGATGAGCGAGAAGCCCGCCGAGATACTCCGCGAACCGGTCGACGCGACCGGGCTGGTCACCTGCGCCGAGGGGGCGATCGTCTCCCGGACTCTCTCCGAGACCGACGGGGGTACGGTGACGCTCTTCGCCTTCGACGCCGGGCAGGCGCTTTCCGAGCACACCGCCCCGTTCGACGCGCTGGTCCACGTGCTCGACGGGTCGGTCGAGCTGACCGTCGGCGGGCAGGCTCACCGCGTCAGCGCCGGGCAGATGGTCATCATGCCCGCCGATGTTCCCCACGCCCTCCGGGCGCCGGAACGATTCAAGATGGTCCTGACGATGCTCAAGACGACCGAGTAACCGCAGCCCGCGCGGACCAGCGCGCAGCAGAGCAAGCCCGCGGGCGGGAAACCGCGGACGCCGAGGTCTCTGCGGCGAAAAACTCCTTAGGAGAATTGCATGTTTACCTGGCGGATACTGCTTTGGATCGGGCTGGGGGTCGTCGCAGGGGCGGCACTGGGCTACTACGGCAAATGCCGCAGCGGATCGTGCCCGTTTACCGCTACCCCGTGGCGCGGGGCGCTGCTGGGGGCGCTGTTCGGCGCGGTCGGCTGGTGGGCGTTCTCCCGGCCGGTCCTGGCCGAGGGCAACGCCGCGATGACGCCCGCGGAGTTCGAGAAGAAAATCCTCGAGGCCGACGAACCGGTGCTCGTGGACTTCTTCGCCACCTGGTGCGGCCCGTGCAAGGCGCTCGCCCCGCGCCTGGACAAGCTGGAGGAGCAGTACGAGGGAAAGGCGAAATTCGTCCGCATCGACGTGGATAAGGCGCCTAAACTTGCAAAGAAATACGGCGTCCGCTCGATCCCCACGGTGATCGTCTTCCAGGGCGGCGAGGCGAAACGGCGGATCGTCGGGCTCAATCCGTCCGAGACCTACGCCAACGCCCTCGACAGCGCCTTGGAATCCGCGAGCCTGGACGCCGCTCTGGACATCCGGCCGCACGGGAACGATACAAACCGCGCGGAGACATCCCCGACCATGAAAGGAGAACCCATGACCCAGGGAACAGGGGTAACATTCAAAGGCACGCCGCTGACGCTCGTCGGCGAGACGGTGGAGGTGGGCGACGAGGCCCCGGGCTTCACCGCTTTGACCACCGGGCTCGAGGAGAAGTCGCTGGACGATCTCCAGGGCAAGACGCTCGTGCTGGTCACGGTCCCCTCGCTGGACACCTCCGTGTGCAGCACGGAGACCAAGCGGTTCAACGACGAGGCGACCAAGCTCGGCGACGACGTGCAGATCGTCGTGCTCAGCATGGACCTGCCCTTCGCCCAGAAGCGCTGGTGCGGCGCCGAGGGGGTCGACAACGTCGAGACCCTCTCGGACCACCGCGATGCGGACTTCGGGACGAGCTACGGGGTGCTCATCAAGGAACTTCGCCTGCTGGCCCGGGCCGTGTTCGTAGTGGACAGCGACGGTAAGATTCGCTACAAACAACTGGTTAGCGAAGTGACCAACGAGCCGGACTACGACGCGGTCCTCGAGGCGGTCAGGAAGACCTCCTCCTAGGCGCCGCCGAACCGACGGACCCAAGGAAAGGACTCTCATGGCTGCCCGGCGCATGCAGGTATGCAAGTGCAACGTCTGCGGAATCGTCGCCCTCGTGCTCGACGGCGGCGCGGGCGAGCTGGTCTGCTGCGGCCAGCCGATGCAGGTGCTCGAAGAGAAGACCGAGGACCGCAGCAAGGAAAAGCACGTCCCGTGGATTCAGCAGGTCGAAGGCGGAACGAAGGTCACCGTCGGCGAGGCGGCTTTGCACCCGATGGAGCAGAAGCACTTCATCGAGTGGATCGAACTCCAGGCCGACGGGAAGCTCTTCCGCCAGATGCTCCAGCCTGGCGACGCCCCCGAGGCGTTCTTCCCCGTACAGGACCCCGAGGCGACCGCGCGGGAGTACTGCAACGTCCACGGACTCTGGAAAAGCTGACAACGCACGAGCGTGACAACCGCCGAAGCAGCCCGAAACCGCCAAACAGCCCAAACGTGAAACGAGGCGGCAACGCCCTCCGATCGCGGAGCTTCGGCGACTGCAGGCGCAAGGTCGGCCTCGCTGTTTTTGCCAGTCTCCGCGACCGCCGCGATCCCCTGCGGTGAAGAATGAAAGAAAGGACAACTCATGCTGAATGAGAAGATGCAGGACGCGTTGAACGACCAGATCAATGCCGAGATGTACTCGGGGTATCTCTATCTCTCGATGGCTGCGTGGTTTGACAGCATCAACCTTTCGGGCATGGCCCAGTGGATGCGCTACCAGACCGTCGAGGAGGAGAACCACGCGATCAAGTTCTTCAACTACGTCGCCGAGCGCGGCGGGGACGTGAAGCTCCAGGCGATCAACGCACCGCCGACCGAGTGGGACTCCCCCCTGGCCGCCTTCGAGGACGCCTACAAGCACGAGCAGTACATCACCGGGCGAATCAACGACCTCGTCGACCTCGCCCGCGAGCTCAAGGACCACGCCACCGAGTCCTTCCTGAACTGGTACGTCGATGAGCAGGTCGAGGAGGAGGCCACCGCCGACGAGAACGTCGAGTCCCTCCGACTGGTCAAGGACAACCCCGGCGGACTGTTCATGATCGACCGCGAGCTGAAATCCCGCCCTGCCCCGGCGGTTCTCCTGGCCGGGCAGGTCGCCGAAGAGGAGTAACATGCCCACCTTCAACGCGGACGAAATCCTGGAGATGGCCGAGGCCATCGAGCGCAACGGGCGGGCGTTCTACAACACCGCCGCCGAGAACAACTCCGACGCCGAGGCGTCCAAGATGCTCCGCAAACTCGCGGAGATGGAACAGGAGCATCTCAAGACCTTCCAGGACATGCGCGATCAGTTCCGCGCCGCCGGCGAGGCGCCGGCGATGCACGACCCCGACGGGACCGGCGCCCTCTACCTCCGTGCCATGGTCGAAAGCAAGATCTTCGACATGGAATCGGACCCCGCCTCGGTGCTCGACGGGAGCGAATCGCTCGCGGAGATCCTCCGGACCGCCGTCGGGCTGGAGAAGGACTCGGTGGTCTTCTACCTCGCGATGAAGGACGTCGTCCCGGCCGACCACCACGCGCAGATCGACGCGATCATCCGCGAGGAGATGTCCCACATCTCCATGCTGACCACGGAACTGGTCAAACAGGACCTGGCGGAGTAGCCGGCGACGTTGTGAGACCGCCTCACCGCCCGGCGCGTCCGAGGATCGTTTTGCGTCAAAACCGGCCAATCCGAGGGCGCATCGGAGACTCGCTCGGGCTATAATCAGTCTGCCGAGCCAACAGCGAGACGGACGATGCGAATTCTGCTGATCCAACCGGACTACCTGATCGACGGCGTGGGCTTCCGGCTGGCTGCGATGCCCGAACCGCTGCACCTCGAGATCGCCGCCGCCCTCGCGCCCGAACACGACGTGCGCATTCTCGATATGCGCATCGACCGCGACCTCGACTCGGCGCTGGTGGACTTCGACCCCGAACTGGTGGCCGTAACCGCCCTCACGCCGGAGGTCTACGCCGCCCAGGACATCGCCCGGACGATCCGGCGGCGTTCGGACGCCTTCATCGTCGTTGGCGGACACCACGCCACGCTGCTGCCCGAGGATTTCATGCTGCCCGAGGTTGACGCGGTCGCCCTCGGCGAGGCGGAGGGGGTCTTTCCGCAACTGATCGACGCCCTGGCCGGACGACGCCGGCTGGCGGAAACGCCGAACCTCATCCGTCACGAGTCCGGCGGCTTCGTCCGCTCGCCTCGGACCGAGGTGCTCACGAGCCTCGACGGCGTACCCATCCCCCGCCGGGACCTCACCGCACGCTACCGCGACGAGTACTTCTTCCTCTTCGACCGCCCGGACACCTCCGTGGCCACCGGGCGGGGCTGCCCGTTCCGCTGCAATTTCTGCTCCGTGTGGCAGTTCTACAACGGGCGGACCTGCCAGATGTCCCCCGAACGGGTCGTCCGCGAGCTGCACACGGTCGAGACGCCGCACGTGACGTTCGTGGACGACAACTTCCTGATGAACCATCGTCGCGAACGTGCGATCGCCGAGCAGATCCGCGCCGAAGGGCTCTCGCTTCGCTACTCCATGGAGTGCCGGACCGACTCCATCGTCCGCCACCCGGAGCTGGTCGAGCAGTGGCGGGACATCGGGCTCTACGCGGTGCTGCTGGGGCTCGAAGGCGCCGACGACCGGGCGCTCCAGAACGTCAACAAGAAGAACAGCGCCAAGGTGAACGACGAGGCGCTGCGGATTCTGCGGGACAACGGGATCATCATCTGGGGCGCGTTCATCGTGGACCCGGACTGGGACGTGGACGATTTCCACCGCCTTCGCGAGTACGTCGATGCCCAGGAGATCACCCACACGCAGTTCACCATCCTCACCCCCCTGCCCGGCACCGAGCTCTACAAGCAGCGCAAGGACGACCTGCTCACCGACGACTACGCCTGCTTCGACACCATGCATTGCGTCCTGCCCACCCGCCTGCCGCGGGAGGAGTTCTACCGGCAGTTCGCCAACCTCTACCGCCAGCGCGATTTGGGGCCCTACTACGACCTGATCCGCGAGGGGAAGCTGTCGATCGAGGACTGCCGCCGCGGCAAGGCCATGCTCGACGCGATGACCAACTGGCGTCGCCTCGCCGAGCACGACCCCGTCATCGGCGCCGCCCGCCGCGAAGTGGCGTCGTAGAAAACAGCGACGCACCGACACGCGCCGCGCCCTGTCTCCCGATACCACTACATCGGCGTCACCATCTCGCTGCTTCGCTACGCCCCTATGTCGCCGCCGCATTCCTTCTGCTATCCTGCCCGCTTTCCAGACCACGAAGACGGAGACCGCAGTGACCCTCGACGCACAGACGCCCGCCGACTGGGCCGACCCGCTGATCACCGGACGGAACAAACAGCCCGGCCGGGCCACGATGACGCCGTACGCGACGCTCGAGGAGGCCCTGGTCGGCGAGCCCGCCCGCTCGCCGCGCCGGCTCGAGCTGAACGGGACGTGGGAGTTCCACCTCGCCGACCATCCGGACGCCGCGCCCGAAGGCTTCGAGACGCCGGACTTCGACGCCTCGGACTTCTCGGACATCGAAGTGCCCGCCAACTGGCAGATGCAGGGCTTCGACCGCCCCATCTACACCAACGTCGAGTACCCGTGGGCGAAGGAACTCTACCCCGGAGTCCAGGAGGACAACCCCACCGGGTGCTACCGGACGACCTTCGAGCTGCCCGCGGACTGGGCCCGCCGGGAGATCATGCTCAACTTCGAGGGCGTCGGCTCGGCCATGCACGTCTGGGTCAATGGGCAGCCCGCCGGGTTCACCAAGGACAGTTGCCTTCCCGCGGAGTTCGACATCACCCCGCTGGTCAAGCCCGGGACCAACACCCTCGCCTGCCGGGCGCCTCGCTGGTCCGACGGAAGTTGGCTGGAGGACCAGGACCACTGGTGGCTCTCGGGGATTTACCGCGACGTGTACCTGCTCGCCCGCCCGAAGGTGCACCTGCGCGACGTGCACGTAACGACCGACCTGGACGCCGATTACCGCGATGCGACGCTCCGTGTCACCGCATGGAGCCCCCAGGGGACGGGCCTGGACGCCGACGAGCTCAGCCGATACACCGTCGAGCTCGGCCTCTATGACGCACAGGACCGCCCGGTGCTCGGTGAGCGCCCGAACGTCGCCGGCCAGACCCACTGGCAGCGATCAGTGAGGTGGCTCTTCGCCGAGAAGGTCATCCAGCCGAGGCTCTGGTCGGCCGAGACGCCGGACCTCTACACGCTCGTGCTCACCCTTCGCGACCCCGACGGCGAGGTCCTGGAGCGGGTCCCGGTCCGCGTGGGCTTCCGCAACGTCGAGATCACGGACGGGACGATCCGCGTCAACGGTCGGAAAGTCCTCTTCAAGGGCGTCAACCGTCACGAGCACGACGACCGCCGCGGCAAGGCCGTCACCGTCGAGTCCATGCGGCGGGACATCGAGCTGCTCAAGCAGCACAACTTCAACGCGGTTCGCACCAGCCATTACCCCAACGACCCCCGATGGTACGCACTGTGCGACGAGTACGGGCTCTACCTGATCGACGAGGCAAATATCGAGACCCACGGGGTCTACAATATCCCGACCCA
The DNA here is from genome assembly GCA_964439555.1 of uncultured Planctomycetaceae bacterium. Taxonomy (GTDB): domain Bacteria; phylum Planctomycetota; class Phycisphaerae; order SM23-33; family SM23-33; genus CAYTQL01. Next base: position 10,606 of record CAYTQL010000068.1, read on the forward strand.
CGACCCGCGAATGGCGTCCGCCTTCCTCGAGCGCGGCACGCGGATGGTCCTGCGGGACCGCAATCACCCCAGCGTCCTGATCTGGTCGCTGGGCAACGAGGCCGGCTTCGGCCCCAACCACACCGCCATCGCCGGATGGATTCGCCGCGAGGACCCGACCCGACCGATCCACTACGAGGGAACGCTGCACGAACCGGCCTGGTCGCCGGCGGGTACGGACATCCTCTGCCCCATGTACCCGAGCATCGGCTTCGGGATCGCCCTTCACAACCGCCCGAACCACCGCGACCTGGAGTACCTGCTCTCCGATGAGCACGCCCGCCCGGTGGTCATGTGCGAGTACCTTCACGCGATGGGCAACTCCTGCGGGAACCTCACGGAATACTGGGAGGCGATCCGCGCCCACGAGC
>CAYTQL010000069.1:0-10987 GCA_964439555.1 uncultured Planctomycetaceae bacterium
GTTGGTGTACCAGACCCACTCGCAGACGTCGGAAAGCCACGCCTCCCCGCCGTGCTGCTCGATCTTGCGGAGGGCGTCGTAGTTGGAGAACTCGTTCATCCGGCAGAAGATCTCGCCCACCACACCGATCAGCGGGCGGTGCTTCTCGTACGTCGCGGGGACGTTGCGGAACAGGTCGCGGCAGCGGGTGAGGGCCTCGACCATCGCGGGAATCTGCTCGCGAATGGACAGCGCCGGGTTCCCGATGACCTCCTCCATGATCTCCAGCGACCGCTCGAAGGCGGCGTCGGCGGCGCCCGGTTCGGTCTCGTACGGGCGGGTTTTGAGGAGCATCTTCCGCAAGGCGTCGGCCGCGACGAGCGAGCGCCAGACCCGGCGGATCATGTCCGGGGCGTGATCGGCCACTCCGTCGTAACTGTTCTTGCTCGTCGGGCTGATCACCGGGACCTGCGGGTAGCCCATCTCGTCGAGCACCTGGCGAAGATAGGGCGCGTACTGCCCGAAGCGGCAGGGCCCCTCGGCCGTGGGCATGAAAAAGGCGGTCGCGTCGGGGTCGAAGTCCTCGGCCTGGACGATCCGCAGGAAGTCGCCGAGGGTGACCTTCTCCGGGTAGCATTCCTCCCCGGAGAGGTACAACCCGCCGAGTTCGAGCGTCTTCTCGTCGGAGGGTGGGGTCACGCGGGCGTCAAGCCCGATCCCGCGGAACACCGCCGCGGCCATGCGGGCCCCGGCGTAGGTCATCCGTGGAATCCAGAGGGTGCGCCCTTCAAGGATGTTCGTCCCGGTCTGTTCGGTCGTGGTCACGTGCCGCTCGCTTATCGTCTCGCTCCGGTCGCAGGAACCTCAAAGACTACCCAGAGCGACGGACCGGAAACAAGATGCAACGCTCCGCCTCGGCGTCCCGCTTGGGCGAGCTCTGCATCGACTGGATGTATCTTTTGATTCAAAAGCGACTTACGAGTTCCTTCGAGTTCCCCGCCGCTCGCGGAGCATCGCGCAGATGCACAGTCCGACGCCGGCCAGGAGGCTCGCGAGCCCGCCGGCGCCCAGCCAGACCGGCCCGCCGGTCCACCACGTCACGATCGCGCTGACGCCCGCGACGACGCCCAGCAGCCCGATGACCCAGAGCGCCTCGATCATGACTCGCCCTCGTCCTTCAGCCCCAGCGCCTCGGCGACGGCGCGGAAGTACTCGTCCAGGTCCGCCTCGACGAAGTAGCGTCCCGGCGCGGGCTCGAGTTGCACCGGGCCTCGGTTGACGACCACCACCCGCCCCCCGGCATAGTGGGGCGTCATCGCGGCCGGGTAGACCACCAGCGAGGAGCCCAGCACCAGCAGCAGCTCCGAGCGCCCGGCGAGGTCCACGGCCTGGCCGATGGCGTCCACGGGCTCGCCGAAGAAGACCACGTCGGGCTTGAGCACGCCGGCGGCGGGGCAGTCGCAGCGGGGCGTTTCGCCCGCGGCGAGGCGCGTGCGGAACTGCTGATAGTTGTAGAGTTCCCCGCACCTGAGGCAGTGGGCGGTGGCGTAGCTTCCGTGGACCGGGATTACGTTCGCCGCCCCGGCCTGCTGATGCAGCGGGTCGATGTTCTGCGTGATGACGCCCTCGCAGAGCCCCTCGCGCTCCAGCCGGGCGAGCAAGCGGTGGGTGAAGGTCGGCTCGACGCGGTCGAGGACCTCCACGAGGTCCCGCGTGAAGCGGTAGAACTCGGCGGGGTCCTCCCGGAAGGCGGCGATCTCGAAGACCTTCTCCGCGTCGTACTGCCCGGAGTTGTAGATTCCGTCCGGGCCCCGGAAATCGGGAATCCCCGCGGCCGTGCTGATCCCCGCGCCCGTAAAGGCGACGGTGCACGCCGACTGCCGGATCATCTCGGCGCAGCGCCGGGGGGTGAGAGGAGCGGTCATGGGGGGCATTGTAACGGGTCAGGCGAAATGACCAACGGTCAATGACGGGAGGGACCGATGAAGCGCGCCTCCGCCTTGCGGCGCGCCCATGCCGTCAGGGCGGACGGGCCCGTCCCGGGCGGCGGGCTTGCGTGCAAGGCGCGTGGGGCAACAGTGCGGTTCTCCTGCGGCGTTCCGGTTACCCCTTGATCTCCGCGTTGATGGCGTCGAGGAGGCGGTCGGCCTGGGACTGGGGATCGAGCTTGAGCGCCTTTTCCGCGGCGTCCCGGGCCTGTTGGAGCTTTTCGTCGTCGTTGCTCGCCCGTCCGATGCGGAACTGCACCACCGAGAGCATCAGCCACGCCCGGGCGGATTCGGGCTCGAGGAAGGTCACGTTGGTGGCGAACTTCTCGGCCTCGTCGAACCGGCGTGCGCGAAGATGGATGCTCGCCATCTTCTCGTGCGCGGTGCTCTCGTAGGGGTTGATGTGCGTGATCTGCTCGTAGTAGGTCAGCGCCTGCTCGGGCTTGTCCGTCGCCTGGAGGATCTCGGCGATCTGCCGGGCGTACTTCGGGTCGTTCATGGTGTGCTGGTGGAGGTGCACCAGGTTGGGCAGCGCCTTTTCGGGCAGGCCCATCTGCTGGTAGAGCGTGGCGAGCTGCTCGTAGCTGTAGGGGTCGAAAGGCTGGCGCTGCTGAAGGCGTTCCAGCGCGGAGATCGCCTTGGAGTACTTGCGCTGCTTGAGCGAAACCTTCGCGATGGTCCGCGGGGCGGTGACCGAGTCGGGGTTGACCTGCTCGAGCTTGCGGGCGGTTTCGAGCGCCTCGGACCACTCCTTCTTGTCGTTGGCGAGGACCGTCGCCAGCACGGCCAGCGCCTTGGGGTGCGCGGGGTCGATCTTCAGCGCCTTGCGGGCGACCTTCTCGGCATTCTTGAGCTTGCGGGCGTAGTACAGCGCCACCGCGTGGGTCGCCTGGGCGTCGGCGTCGTCGGGGTTGGCTTTGGCGGTCTTGGCGGCGTCGCCGAGCTTGGGCGGCGCCTCGGCCGTGTAACCCCACTCGGCAATCCGCCGCGCCGCCCACTTCCGGAAGCCCTTGTCGAAGTCCTTCTGCTTGACCCCGACGACCTTCGTGAACACCTCCGCCTGGGTCAGCCCGTTGCGGAAGCCGCGGAGCATCTTGACGATCGTCTCGTACCCGTGCGCCTCGATGATGTATTCTATCGTCCAGCCCGCCTGGGCGTAGGCGAGCGTCCGGTCGCCGCGCCGCTTGGGGCGGATGAAGCCCCAGTCCAGCTCCTTGACGGGGAACAGTCGCCCGGTCCGCGTCGCGCCGACGAGCATCTTCACGAAGCGGTAGTTCCGCTTGTCCGGCTGCTGCCAGACCGCGCACGCCTCGGTGAACCAGTGCGGGATGCGGTTCCTGGTGGCCGCGAGGGTCACCGTGTGGGTGTACTCGTGGCGGAGGACCGTCGCCCAGTGGTGGAGCCCGAACTGCGAGCGGTCCGGGTCCGGCGCGGCGATGGCGATCACCCGCCCGGTGCACGCGCCGACGGTGCCGATCCACCCGCGTCCGGCGATGCGGATGCTGAAGGTCTGGTGGGAGGGCATCACCTCGACAACGGTCTTACGCTCGGGGGTGTAGTCGAAGTCGCCGCAGATCTCGCCGTGGATCTTCTCGAGGTACGCCGGGAGCTGATCGAGCAGGACCTTGTCGTATCTCGGGTCCAGCTTGACGACGAAATGGTCCGTCTCGCGGACGGCGTAGTCGTCCATCTTCTCCAGGAGGTTGAGATAGTTGACCACGTCGGCGCGGAAATCGTCGAGCTTGTGGGCCTTTTTCAGGATGCTCCGGGCCTTGTCCTCGTCGCCGGTCTGCATGTAGAGCTTGCCCAGCCCCGTGACCACCTCGGCGTTGAGCGGGTCGCGCTTCATCGCCTCGAGGTAATGCTTCTCGGCGGCGGTGAACTGGCGCCCGGCGCTGAGCCATTCCGCGATTGCCAGCGGGAGCTGCACGCAGTTCGGGTTCACCTTGGCGACCCGGCGGGCGTAGGGCTTCGCCTTTTCCGGCTCAAAGGTCCGGTGGTGCAGGGCGGCCAGGAGGGACAGCGCCTCGATGTGGTTCGGGTTGACCTCGAGCGCCTTTTTGATGTGCTTCTCGACCTCGTCGAACTTCCGCCACTGGAGCAGGCAGACGCCGCGGATGATGTGCGCGTCCGGGTGGTTCGGGTTGATCTTCAGGGCCTTTTTGAGCTCCTTGATCGCCGCCTCGAACTGCCACCGCTCCAGCAACAGCGCCGCCCGCCCGATGTACACCTCGGGGATGCGCTTGTTCTTGGAGGCGGCTTCCTTGAACTCCGCGGCCGCGGTGGCCGGGCGATGCTTCGAGAGCAGGAACATTCCCGCGGCGACATTCGCCGGCCAGTACGTCTCGTCCACGTTCAGGACGACTTCGCGGAAGTAGTTGTTGAGGATGTTGTTCGCCTGCTCGGAGGCTTTGCGCCCGCTCAGGTGGGCGTGGCGGTCGAGGATGGCGCCCAGCGCCACCAGCGAGCGGGGGTCGCGGCGGTAGGCTTCGCCGGCGACGACCTTCTCCATGGTTTCGTAGACGTCCACGGCCTTGTCGCGCTTCCCGACGGTTTCCAGCAGGCGTCCGTGGACGAGGATCGCCGGGGCCCAGTCTTCGCGGAGTTTCCGGGCGGCGGCGGCGTGTTCGAGGGCGGTTTCGTACTGGCCCACGCGTCGGGCGTGCTCGGCCATGGCGACCTGCCAGTCGGCGTCGGCGACGGCGGCGGGGTCCTCGCTGAGCGTGCTCACCGCGTCGAGTGCCTTGGCGTACTTGCCCTCCATCGCGTAGGCGTCCGCCAGCCCGATCGACGCGGCCACGCGGGTTCCGGCGTCGTCGAGGAGCTTGCGGTAGCGTTCGGTCGCCTTGTCGTACTTCCCGCGCATGTAGAGCGTGCGGGCGGCGTCGAGCCCGGAGGCGTCGGGGTCGGCGGCGTCCTCGACCGAACGGGCGGCCAGGGCGCCGTTGAGTCCATCGAGCAGACCGCGGACGCGCTCGCCCAGGTCGAAACGCGGCGGGGCGGAGGTCTCCGCCCCGCGGGCGGGGGCACAGAGCAGCGAACCCCACAGCAGCACGGCGGCGACGGGCAGCAGGCGAAGATTGCGGGTCATGTAGGCACCTCGAATGCGCAGGCGGCGGAATGCATCATCAGACACCCGGCGCCCGCGACGTGTTCCGCGGATTTACTATCTATTGTACCGCCCGAAGGGGCGGGACGGATCGCGCCGAGCTCGAAAAGTCCCGACCCGGAAAACGCCGCCGCCCGCCCGGGGCGCCCCTTAACCTTTGTTTCACCTTTGCTTGAAGGCGTCTTGACAGCGCGGTCCGGCGTCGCTACACAGTAATGCCCGCCCGATGGGTCCCGATGCGCCGCCGGGGCGAAGCGCGAACCGCCGAGCCCGGTCAGGCGTCGAAGGGGAACCCCGAAGAGAACCGCGTGTTTCACACGGCCCGAAGCGACCGGTTGAGTTGACGCCGGCGTCCACTGCACAGAGGCAAGCATGATCGATGTAGAGCATCTGACGAAGTGGTACGGCCGCATCCTGGCCGTCGACGACATCTCGTTCCATGTGGACCCGGGGCAGATTGTCGGCTTCCTGGGGCCCAACGGAGCGGGCAAGAGCACCACGATCAAGATTCTCACCTGCTACCTGCCCGCCACCTCTGGCGCCGCGAGCGTCGCCGGGCACGACGTGCTGACCGAGTCGCTGGAGGTCCGTCGGCGGGTGGGGTACATGCCCGAGTCGGTCCCGGTGTACCCGGAGATGAAGGTCCGCGAGTACCTGCTCTTCCGCGCGGCGCTGCGGGATATGCCCCGGCGTCAGCGGAAGGAGGCGGTCGGGCGCGTCGCCGAGCGGTGCTGGTTGAGCAAGCCCGAGGACATGATGTCCCGTCGGTTGGGGGAACTCTCCCGCGGGTACCGCCAGCGGGTCGGGCTGGCCGATGTGCTGCTGCACAACCCGCAGGTGCTGATTCTCGATGAGCCCACCAGCGGGCTCGACCCCGCCCAGCGCCGCGAGATGCGGGACCTGATCCTCGATCTCGCCGCCGAGCATACCGTCATGCTCTCTTCCCACGTGCTCCCGGAGGTGGAGCAGACCTGCTCGCAGATCATCATCATCGCCGGGGGGCGGATTGTCGCCCAGGGGACCCCGCAGGAGCTGACCGAGCAGGCCTCGACCAGTCACCGCTTCGTCGCGGAGATCAAGGTCGAGGACGCCGACGCCGCCGCGAAACAGGTCCGCGCGCTGGAAGGTGTGCGGGGCGTGGAGATCTCGGCCGCGGGCAACTGGCGTCGCCTGACGCTCACCGGCGACGGGGGAACCGACCCCCGCCGGGCGCTGTCCGATCTGGCGCGCGACAACGGCTGGCCGCTCCGCGAACTGCACCGCGAGAGCGGGTCGCTGGAAGATTACTACATGAAGATCACCTACGAAGTCTCGCAGCGCGACCAGCGACGCCGCGAGGCCGTGTAGTCCGCAACGAGGGCGTCCGGCGCCGCCCTTGCGGGCGCCGCCGGCGTGCGGAGACCGAACCGAATCCGAAACAGGGCGCGGAACGCGACGGACCGGCGCACCGGCGTCGTTTCCCGCAGGTCCGCCCCGCCGTGGTCATCCGGATCAGAGGACGAAGAGATGGGCAAAGTGCTGACACTGGCGAAGCGCGAACTGGCGGCGTACTTCTACTCGCCCGTCGCGTATCTCGTAGTGGCGCTGTTCCTGGCGGTCAGCGGGATCGTCTTCTTCTGGCGGGTCTTCGTGCCCGGGCAGGAGGCGTCGCTGCGGGTGCTGTTCGAGTGGATGGCGTACCTGATGATCCCGGCGATCCCGTGGCTGACGATGCGCCTGATGAGCGAAGAGTACCGCAGCGGAACCATTGAAACGCTCATGACCGCCCCGGTCTCCGATACCCAGGTGATCCTGGGCAAGTTCCTGGGGGTCCTGGGCTTTTACCTGGTGCTCCTGGCCAGCACGCTGGTGTTCCTGGTGCTCATGGCGGTCTACGCCGCCCCGGACGCCGGCGTGGCGATCATGGGCTACCTGGGCATGATCCTGCTGGGCGCGGCGTACCTGAGCGTCGGGGTGTTCTCGAGCACCCTCACGCGGCACCAGCTCATCGCGGTGCTCATCGCCGCGGGCATCCTGGGCGTTTTCGTGCTGATGACCGAGCAGATGGTCCTCACCGTCGAGGAGCCCCTCCGCTCCGTGGCCGGAAGCCTCAGCGTCATGAGCTACTTCCGGGACTTCTCCCGCGGCGTCTTCGACACCCGCGGGCTGGTCTTCCTGCTCACCGCCACGGTGCTGTTCCTGTACCTCAGCGTCAAGACACTGGAGTCGAGACGATGGCGATAGACCCCCCCCGCAAGATGCCGGCCGAACCGTTGGACAAGGACTACAGCAGCCTCGCCGCCGCGGGGTCCCTCGCCCTCTCGCTGGTGGGCGTGGTGCTGCTCGGAGCGTACATCCTGATGAACCCGGACCAGCAGGTCGCCCCTCGGGCGGTGCTGATCACCCTGGCCGGGCTCTTCGCCGCCGCCGCGGCGTTCAGCGTGGACCTCTTCCGCGGGCGGACCACCTCCCAGCAGGTGCTGCTGGGCTGGTGGCTGACGGTCGGGGTCATCACGCTAGTGATGGCGCTGGACGCCCTGCTGACCGGCAAGCCCGACGGTTGGGAACTGGTCTTCGGCGAGATCGACATGTGGGTGGTGCTCACCCCGCTGCTGATCGGCTCGGTGGCCGGGGCGGGGCTGATGTACCTCGCCGCGGCGCGTCACACCCGCCGGCGGTACGCGACGATCGTCTCCCTGTCGGTCGCCGCTGCGGTGACGGTGATCGTGGTGATCAACCTCATCGCCCAGCAGGACTACGTCCGTTCCGACGTGCAGACCATCAGCCGGTACGGGCTCTCGTCCCGGTCGAAGCAGATTCTCCGCGCGGTGGACCAGCCGGTCGAGCTGACGCTCGTCTACACCGGCGACAGAGCCGAGGAGGAATACCGCCCGCGCACGCTGGAGCTGCTGGAGGAGATGGCCGAATTCAGCGAGCACGTCTCCCTGAAGAACGTCACCTCCGACGCCCAGAAGGCCGTGGCCATCGACAGCCTCCGCGAGCAGGTCGGCACGCGGGCGTCCGAGCACCGCGCGTTTCTCCAGAACTTCGTAACCCGCGCCGAGCGGCTCCAGCGCCTCCTCGAGGCGCAGCTCGCCCGCTGGGGGCAGATTCCCACCGACTCCTACCTCAGCGGATGGGGCGTGGTCGCCCAGGCGAATGACAGTCTCCGCTCCGCTGTCGAGGCCGTCCGCACGGCGCGCGAGGACGTCCAGGAAGCCATGGTCGGCGCGGCCTTGCCGGACTACGGGCAACTCGTCCAGGACGTCGAGGAGACGCTGGAGGAGGTCCGGGCCCCGCTGGGCGACCTGGCGACGGTGCTGGAGATGCTCGCCGGAGTCCCCGAGGCGCTGACCGGCGAGGGGCGCAAGAAGGTCGCCGCCGCCCTGAAGGAAGCGACCGAGGCGATCGAGAAAACCGTCGCCACCGTCGGCGCGCCCGAGACCGACCTGCCCGAGAAGCCCGGCGAGGCGTTGAAGACCTTCGCCGAACAGGCCGGCGCCGCCGCCCGGAAGGTCACCGCCGCCACCGCCGCCCTCGAGGCCGTCGCGGGCAGGGAGAAGTCCGGGATCATCGCCAACTCCCGCTGGTTCCAGGTGCGGGTGACGCAGATGACCAACGTCGGGCCCATGGAGATGCAGACGAACTTGCTGCGCTACTTCGACGAGTACGTCGCCGGGCTGCTCAACCAGCTCGCCTCCCAGGCCGAGGCGCTCGTCGACACGCTCACCCCCGACGCCCAGCGCGGCGCAATCCGCCAGGTCCGCGCCGCCCTCCAGCAGATCGTTGAGGGCTTCGCCGCGAAGCGCAAGACCGCGCTGGAGGCGATGGAGAAGCTCGCCGGTCCGGACGCGGCCGCCAAACGCATCTTCGCCGCCGTCGCGGACCCGGGCTATTTCGCCGAACCCTTGGAGGTCGTCGAGACGCTCACCGAACAGGCCGAGGCGCTGCCCGAACCGCAGGATGAGGCCCTCTCCGGGCAGGTCGAGGGGGAGAATATCCTCATCGTCCAGTCCGGCGGGGAGACGAAGATCGTCTCTTTCGACGAGATGTGGCCGCAGAAGGTCCGCTCGCAGATGCCCACCGGGGAGGAGGAGCAGAAGGTCCGGCGGATCTTCAACGGGAACGCGGCGGTCGGCTCGACGATTCTCGGGCTCACCCGCGAGCCCTTCGGGCGGGTGCTGCTGGCGTACGTCGGGCCCGACCCGCGGATGATGCAGATGATGCGGATGAACCCGCAGATGCGCCAATCGCTGATGACCCCGGAGAAGTTCAGCGTGCTCCGCGAGGCGCTGGAGCGGGCGAACTTCACGGTCCAGGAGTGGGACCTCAACCAGCCGATGCCCCCGGCGGAGGGCGAGGAGCCCCGGACCGCCCCGGCCACCGAACCCGCGACCGCCGCGGCGCCGCAGCGGACGGCGATCCTCCTGCTTCCGCCCTCTCCGCGCGTTCCGATGACCCCCCAGCACCTCGGGGCGCTGACCGACGCGATCGACGAGGGGACTCCTGCAATCTTCCTGGCGCACTGGATGCCCCCGCCGCCCTTCCCGGGCATGCCCGGGGTCTACCAGTGGTCGCCGGTCAACGAGTACCTCGCCGACGCCTGGGGCATCCGGGCGATGACCGAGTACCGCCTGATCGCCGCGATCCCCCGGGAGCAGCGGAACCGGCGCGTCTACCAGCTCGACGCCCAGGCGTTCCAGTATCTCTCGGCGAACACCTTCACCGCCCACCCGGTCGGCGAGCCGCTGGGCGGGCAGCGGACCTTCTGGTTCCAGGCCTGTCCGCTGGAAACCGTCGCCGGCGCCCCCGAGAGCGTCCGGCGCGAGCCGATCCTCGAGGTCCCCGCCGATGAGCAGACAATCTGGGCGACCCGCCGGGTCTACGAGCTCATTCAGCGGCTCCAGCAGGACGCGGAGTCGACCTTCACGCCTCACGAGGACGACCTCCTCCCGCCGCTGACGCTCGCCCTGGCCGCGTCGCGCGACGCCGAGGGGGACCGCGCCGCGGCGCGGGTGATCCTCCTGGGCTCCGGCGGGAGCTTCGACGATTCCTACCTCGGCCAGCAGGTCCCCGAGCTCGGCGAGGGCGGCGGCATCTCCCTGACCGACCCGCCCAGCGCGAACGCCGACCTGGTGGTCAACGGGCTTTACTGGCTCATCGGTCGCGAGGGCTACATCGCCTCCGGACCGGTACAAATTCCCCCGGTCCGCCCGATCGAGTCGGGCGCCCTGAGCCTGCTCAAGGGCCTGGTGATCATCGTCCTGCCCCTGGTGATTCTGGGCATCGGCGGACTGGTGATGTTCTTCCGCCGCGGATAGCGAACCCCCGAACGCGAGGATGCGAGCATGAAGTCACGTACGCTGATCGCCCTGATCGCGGTGCTGGTCCTGGCCAGCGTCTACATCGTCTTCCGGGCCGGGGTCTTCGAAGGCGAGCCCGAGACCCCCGACGCCGACAAGGCGCTGTTCGAGAAGCCCCTGGAGACGGTCGCCGCGTTGCGCATCGAACACGCCGGCGGACCCACCCTCCGCTTCGAGAAGACCGGCGACGACTGGCGACTGGTCGAGCCCGTGAACTCACCGGCCGTGCAGTACCTCGTCGATGACATCGCCGCGGCGCTGGAGGACCCCCGGTTCGCCGCCGCCTACGCTCCCGGCGAGGAAGAAGGGCTCGACGACGCCTTCGCGAAGCTCGACGAACCGCTCTACACCCTCACCGCCTCCGGGCCCGACGGCGCTCACACGCTGCACGTCGGCAAGCCCGTGCCCAAGCTCGGCGGCTCCGGGCGGACCTACGTCCGCCCCGACGGCGCCGAGAAGATCTTCATCGTCGAGACGGACTTCGAGTCGCTCCTGGACCGCGAGGTGGACGCCTTCCGCTCCAAGACGGTCCTGGAGATCGACGCGGACAAGGTCCGCCGCCTCAAGGC
>CAYTQL010000070.1:0-1838 GCA_964439555.1 uncultured Planctomycetaceae bacterium
CTCGAGCCCCTCGTTCGTCCCGCCGGGCAGGTCGTTGTAGACGTCGTTGGTGCGGATCCACAGCGGCATGGAGTCCACGCCCTCGAAGCGATGCGGGGTCCCGAAGATATCCAGCTCGAGCGGCAGGAGCACCTCGAAGCCGCCGCTGACGCCCTCGAAGTCGATGTTGTCGCCCAGGAGCGTCTCGTCGAAGTGGTAGAGCCCGTCGTTCTCCCCGGGCGCGCCGGGCTGCTGCTGGAGTTCGAAGGCGACGGTGACGAAGTCCGTGCGGTCCGACGGGTCGCCCAGCTCGGGGTTGGTGGTCGTGTCGGCGTCGGCGTCGATGGTGACGTTGGCGTTGTAGGTCACCGGGTCGAGCACGCCGTTGTCGTCGAGGTCGAACTCGGCCCCGTTGTAGGTGCTCATCCCGATCGAGTCGAACACCTCGAAGCCGAGGTCGAGGTCCTGCCCGAGCACCTTGAACCCCGCGGCCACGCGGGTGCCGGACGTGCCGTCCCAGTCGTAGAGGAACGCCTCGGGCGCCTCCCCCTCGCCGAGCGGTGCGAGGTCCACCCCCGCGACGATGCTCAACTCCGCGAACGCGCTGAAGGTCAGCTCGCCGCTGGCGCTGACCGAGACGAGGTCGTCCAGCCCGCTCAGCCCGCCGGGCAGCCCGCCGTCCATCACGCCCGACAGCGCCGAGAGCCCGAAGTCGAAGGGCACCGTCTCCGAGACGTCCTGGTCCCACACCAGGGACGCCTGGACGACGCTGCCTTCCATGCTCACCGAGAAGATGTCCGAATCCGCCTCGAGGTCCAGGCCCATCGCATCCATCAGCAGCCCGACGAGCCGCTGGACGTCATTGGCCGGGTCCAGCAGGAACCGCTCCACCTCCGCCACGGCGTCCTCGATGGTGGAGAAGACCGTCAGCAGCTCGGCCGGGGATTTGTCGATCACCGGGAGCTTGAAGTTGTCCAGGGCGGCGTAGACCGGACTCTCCGGGTCGGTCACGAAGAAGGGAAGCTGATCGAAGGCGGTGCGGACGTATTCGCGCGTCCGCAGGAGCATCGTCATCACGTCGTCGAGGCGCAGCAGCTCGTGGACGGTGAAGATGCCCGGAAGGTCCTTCAGCTCCAGCGAGACGTAGCCCTCGTCGCTGCGCGGGAGCGTCAGGTCGTCCACGCTGAGCACGACCTGCCCGGCGTTGGAGACGGGGATGCCGCCGAGCCCGGTGTTGACCTCGACCCCGCGGAGCGTCGCGGTCCCCCCGCCGGCCAGCGCCACGCGCCAGTCGCCGTCGGGGTCGCCGGCGAGCAGCTCGTCCAGGTCGTAGAGGCGGTCGTCGTCGGCGCCGAGGTCCCCGTCCTTGTCCAGGACCGCCTCGGCCGTGACGGTCACGTCCACCAGGCTGCGGACGCCGGGCACGTCGCCGAGCGTCACGCCGATGAAGCCCAGCCGGGCGGCCACGTCGAGGTCGCGGACCTCGAAGCCCGCGGTCGCCTCGATTTCCGCGTCGTCGAGGCTCCAGGTGAGTCCTCCCGAGCCGCTCGGCCCGTCGAGGTCCGCCACCACCGTAAAGGCCCCTTCCACGCTCGCTTCGATCTGGGCGACCGCATCGGTGGTCATCCCGACCAGGGAGAGGCCGTAGTCGCCCGTCAGGTCCAGCGCGCGGTCTCTCAGCCCGCCGACCAGCGGGTCGTGCCCGTTGAGGTCGCGCCAGGTCAGCAGGCCCATCCCGGCGAGGTCCGCCGGCGAAAACAGCGGGCCCGGGTCGCCGGCGAGCGTGACATCCAGCAGGTCGTCGAGGTCCACCGTCCCCTCGGCGTCCACCAGCCCCGAGGCGATCAGCTTGCCCAGCG
>CAYTQL010000070.1:1848-10956 GCA_964439555.1 uncultured Planctomycetaceae bacterium
GGGGGCGAGGTCCAGCACGTCGTAGTCCACGCGGCGGAGGTCGTCGAGCTCGGACCGCTCGATAACCGGGTCGATCAGCAGCCCCGCCCCGGCGAGCTGCCCCGGCGTCGCCAGGCCGGCGCCCACCACGCCGTCGGCGTCCACGGTCGACTCGAGCAGCCCCGCGGCGACGAGGTCCGCCTCGGTGATGGTCTTGCCTGTCGCGGCGGTGAAGCTCGCATCGGTCAGGTCGTCGCTCGCCACGGCCGCGTCGATCAGCCCGGCGGCGTGGAGTTGCTCGGCGCTGATAAGCCCCGTCGCCAGCAGCGCCCGGGGGTTGATCGTCCCGCCGGTGAGCGACTCGGCGTTGAGCTGCGCGTCGGTGACCAGCCCGCTCCCGGTCAGGTCGCCGCGGGCGATGTCACCGTCCAGGAAGCCGTAGACGCCGAGGTCCTTGAGCGTCACCAGGTGCGAATCCGGGTCGCCGTCGTCTCTCAGCGCCGCCAGCAGGTCGGTCAGGGAAATCGTGTCGAATACTTCGTCGTCCAGTTCGCTCTGGGTCACCAGCTCGGCCGCGAGGAGCTGGGCCCCGATCACCAGGTTCAGCGCCAGCAGTTCCCCGGGGTCGATGTCCCCGTCGATCAGCCCGGCGTCGACCAGGTCCCCGGCGTCGGCGAGGGAAGAGCCCGCCAGCGCCGCGATGTCCACGCTCCGCTCATAGAGCCCGTGGTCCACCAGGTCCTGCTCGCTGATGCCCAGCCCCGCGCCGGTCAGGTCTGTCTTGCTCACGCCGTCGGCGAGCAGTTGCTCCAGCGTCACCAGTCCGCTGTCGACCAGGTCGACGATCTCGAGGGTCGCGGGGACCAGCCCGGTCTCCAGGTCGGTCAGGCTCAGCGGGGTCCCGGCGATGAGGGCGTCGACGGCGACGTGCCCGGAGCGGTCGTCCAGGCTGGCGTCGCGCAGGGTTTCCAGCGAGATGAGCCCGGAATCCAGCAGCGCCGCGAGGTCCACGTTCGGGCCCACCAGCCCCGCCCCGGCGAGCGAGGCATCCGTCGCGAGCCCGGCCGCAACCACCGCGGCGCGGTCCACCGCCCCGAGCCCGAGGAGCTGCTGCTCGGTCGCCAGATCCAGGTCGATGAGCTGCTGCGGGTCGGACAGGTCGTCCAGGTCCATCACCCCGCTGCGGCCGAGCGCGTTGAGGCTCACGTCGGTGACCGTCAGGTCGCCCGCCTCGATCAGCCCGGCCGCGAAGAGGTCGCTCGGGGCGAGCAGGTCCTCGTCGGTCAGGTCGTCCTTGTCGATCTGGGCGGAGGGGTCGATGTACGACGGGTCGATCACCCCGCCGAAGGCGAGGTCCCACAGCGGCGCGAGGTCGGCGGCGAGCAGCCCGTCGAGGTCCACCGTCTCGCCGGAGATCAGTCCTTCGTCTTCCAGCAGAACGCGGTCGATCACGTTGGCGTCGAGGACGTCGTCGAACTCCCGCCCGGTGACCGAGGTCGCCAGGTCGTCCGCGTCCACCACGCCCTCTTCGATCAGCGTCTCGAGCGAAATCAGCTCCGCGCGGAGCAGGGCGTGGAGGGAGACGGCGCCCGCGTTGATCAGCCCCTGGGCGGTCAGGGCGGAGGAGCTGACCAGCGGACCGTCGCCGGTGTCGGCGGTCAGGTCCGTCGCGGCGATGTCGATCTGCTGGAAATGCCGGCGCGCCAGGAGCCCTTGGTCCACCAGCGCCGCGAGGTCCCCGGTGGAGCGGATGATCAGGTCGCTGACGTCCAGCAGCCCGGCCGCGACGACGTCCACGATCCAGTGGTCCTCCAGCACGTCGTAGAGGTACACGTCGTGGGCGCTGATGAAGTTGTTGAGGTCGCCCTCCTCGAAGAGCCAACTGTCCTCGAGCTCGGTGATTTCCAGCTCCATGTCCTCGTCGAGCAGGTCACCGCGGGTGAGGTGCCCGTCCTCGACCAGGTGCACCAGGCGGACGTCCACGTCCTCGGCCAGGAGGCTGTAGAGCTCGATCGTCTCGCCCGGGTCGAACCCGTCGATGTCCACGCTGTAGGCGGTCTCGATGGTGTCCACGTCGAGCGTGACGTTGTCGAAGTCGAAGGAGTCGACGAACTCGGTGTAGATGAAGTCCGGGAGGGTTACGAGGAAGAGGATCGAGTCGAGCAGCTCGCTCAGCGCGACGGGCCCGAGGTGGACCACGTCGTCGAACTCGCCCTCCTCGAACATCGCCTCCCCTTCGAGCATGGTCGCCTCGAGCGTGTCCTGGTCGTAGACCTTGTTGACGAAGTCGCTCCGCCGCAGGACGCCGCCGGCGACGAGATCCTCGAACGTCAGGTTCGCATCGCCCAGGAGGCTCTCGATGAGTACGTAGGGCGTGGTATAGCTGCCCGCGGCGCCCGCGGCGGGCAGCCCCTCGACGAGGTCCTCGTCGAGCAGGTACTGGCGGTCGATGGCGTTGGAGTCGAGCAGCGCCTCGAGGTCCACGTCCCGCCCCGGCGCGAAGTCGCCCGCGTCGATATGCCCGGCCGCGATCAGCCGCCGCATGGAAATCGCGCTGTCGTCCCAGAGGGCCTCGCGAGCGATGAGTCCCTCGGCGACCAGGTCGTCCACGTCCGCCAGCCCGGCGGCGACCAGGGCCTCGATGTCCACCTGCTCGCCGGTCTGGCCGATCCCGGTCAGGGCGATCTCGGCGATCACATCCGAGCGTTCCAGCTCCTCGACGCCCAGGTGGGCGAGCTCCAGTTCCGCGACGCCCAGCCAGCCCTGCTCCAGCGCGTCGGCGGGCGTCACCAGCCCCAGCGCCAGCACGTCGGCGAGGTCGGCGATCCGGTCGTTCGGGCCCCCGTCCGCGCGGAGCAGGTTGTTGTCGTCGAGCTCGTTGGCGCCCACCAGGCCGGAGGCGAGAAGATCGTGCTCGCTGACGGTGACGCCGGCGAGGTCGAAGTCGTTGAGCGTCAGCAGCCCCGCCCTCGCCAGCTCGGCCGGCGAGACCAAGGCGTTGCTCGCCAGGTCGCTCACGGCGACCACGTCCCGCCCGTCGACCTCCGTCACGTGCGGCGCGAGCAACCCTTCGGTGAGCAGGTCGCTGCGCAGCAGGGCGTCGCGGCGGACCGTCCCCTGCACGAAGATCTCCGCCAGGTCGATCAGTCCGAGGTCGCCCAGGTCGTCGTCGGAGACCACGCCCAGCGCGCGGAGGTCCGCCATCGTCACATCGGTATGGGCCAGCAAAGCGCTGAGGGGGACCGTGTCGCTGTGGTCGATCTGCCCCGCCCCGTCCAGCGCCTCGATCGTGGAGGCGTCGAAGGCGAAGATGTCGATGTCCACCGGCGTCAGGTCGGCCAGGTTCGTCCGCTCGAGCTGCTCGAGGTCCGTCAGGTCGGCCATCGTCAGCAGCCCGCTGCCGATCAGCTCGCCCAGGTCGTTCCGCTCGATCATGCTGCGGTCGATCACCCCGGCCGAAAGCAGGTCCGCCTCGGCGACGGCGGGCAGGTCGGGCAGGTCCTCGTGGCTGATCAGGTTGAAGTAGACCAGGTCGGACAGTTGGATCGGGCTGTTGGAGACCAGGTCGTCCAGGTCGATGATCGAGCCGGGCCCGATCAGCCCGCCGTGTCCCTGGATGTCCGAGAGCAGGTCGGCCGCCTCGGAAGCGATCTCGGATTCCCGGATCGCGTCCATCGCCACCTGCGCCGGAACGATGAGGTTCTCATGCGCCAGGTCCCCCAGCGTCGCCACGCCCCGCTCCAGCAGGGCGCGGAGGTTCACCACCTGCCCGTCGAGGAAGTCCTGGAGGTCCACCAGCGCGCCGGAAACGAGTTGACTCAGGCTCCCCAGCTCGGCATCCAGCACCGCGCGGACGTCCAGCGCGTCCCGGGCCATGTCGGCCGCGTCGAGAATGCTTCGCTCGATCAGCTCCGTCGCCTCGAAGAGCCTCGCTTCGAGCAACTCGTCGAGCCGCAGGTCCACCGGGTTGACGCTCCCGGCCGCGACGATCCCCGCATCCAGCAGGTCCAGCAGGTCCACGAACCCGCCGCCGACCACTGCGTGCAGCGAGATCGTCCCGCCCGGGGCGAGGTCGTTGTAGTCGATCTGGAACTGGGTGAGCAGCTCGGCGGTCTTGAGCACCTCGGGGTCCAGCGAGGCGTCGGGAAAATCGGTGACGACGATGAGCCCCTCGCGCACCAGCTCGCGGACGCTGGTCAGCGATTCGCTGACAAGGGTCCCCGCGCTGACCAGCGCGTCATCGGCGAAATCCTCCACCGCGATCAGCCCGGCGTCCAGCAGGTCGCTCAACGCCCCGCCGGTGACGCTGAGCAGGTCGC
The DNA here is from genome assembly GCA_964439555.1 of uncultured Planctomycetaceae bacterium. GTDB lineage: Bacteria > Planctomycetota > Phycisphaerae > SM23-33 > SM23-33 > CAYTQL01. Next base: position 6,147 of record CAYTQL010000070.1, read on the forward strand.
CGGCCGCGACCGTCAGCTCCTCGATCAGCGCATCGGCCGTGAGCAGCCCTTCGTCGACCAGGTCCGAGAGCCCGGCGACGCCCTGGTCGATCAGCTCCTGGATGCCCAGTTCGGTGATCTCCAGGTCGCCCAGCTCCAGCAGTCCGAGGTCGAAAAGTTCTTCCAGGTCCGTCAGGGCGGCGTCGAGGAGGTCCTGGACGTTCACGAGGTCCACGCTGGTCGCGTCGCCGAGCAGGTCGAGCCCGAAGTCGGCCAAGTTCGTCGCCAGCAGGTTCGCCTCCTGGATGAACCCGAGCTGACCGCCCACCATCCCGAGCGTGACGATCTCGGCGTCCACCAGGTCGCCGAGGGTGACCAGCCCGGAGTAGATCAGCGCGTCGAGGTCCGCGTTCCCGCCGTCGACGAGGTCCCGCTCCGCCAGCGCCCGCGGACCGACGAGCCCCGCCCCGATCAGCGCCTCGCGGTCGATCTCGCCCCAGTCGAGCACGTCGCTCGCGTCGAGCACGTCCAGTTCCGCCAGCCGGTCCACGTCCAGCCAGACGCCGTCGAGCAGGTCGTCCGGGTCCACCAGGTCGTCCGACTGGATCAGCCCCTCGCCCACCAGCGTCTCGACATCCACCAGCCCCAGCTCGTCGAGGTCGCCGAGGTCCCATTCGTCCAGGTCCACCTCGAAATCCAGCGGCAGGCGGATCGTCTGCGAGGCCGGGTCGTAACTGAGGTCCTCCCCGTCCCGGAGCAGGTCCAGTCGTCGGACCTCGGCCTCGAAGTCCTGGAGCGTGTGAAGGCTGTCGAAGTCGATCTTCTCCAGCACGGACGCATCGAAAGCGGCGCCGAGGTCGATCAACTGCGCCAGCGTGCTGTCGAGGAAGGGGATGTCCACGTCGAAGGCGTCGCCATCCTCGATCCCCTCCAGCCATTCGTCCCGGATGTCCCGGAGCGTCTGTTCCAGGTCGCTCAATCGCAGGGAGCTGAAGCCCGAGAGGTTCTCGAGGTTCTGCGGGGCGTAGGTCGCCTCGGTGGTCCCGCGCCCCTCCTCGGTGAAGTAGTCCCCCAGGAGAATCACCCGGGCGTCGGCGCCGGCGTTGACGTCCTGCCCGGCGAAGACGGCGTGGATGGGCAGATCGAGGGATATGCGGCTGACCGCGTCGCCCACCGGATCGTAGTCCACGGAGAACGCCCCGGTGGTTCCGTCCTGCACGACATCCAGGTGCACGCCGAAGGTGCTCATCTCGCCGGGGGCGTCCGGCGCCCCGGCCGCGGCGGCCAGGTCGCCGACCTCGAAGGGCACGATCAGCTCGGAGGTGCTCGCGGCCACATCCAGGTTCAGCTTGTTGACGGCGTAGTCGTAGCTCGCGACGCCGTCGGCCCAGTCCAGGGCAAGCTCGAAATCGAACTCCACGGTCACATCGGCCGCCACGTCCGCGAACGCCGGAGAAATGCCCTCGACGTTTTCAGAGAATCCGACGGGAATCGCCCGCTGATAGGTCTCCCCGCCGGGGTCGGTCGCGAAACGGATCGTCGCGTCGGTAACCGGCTCGTCCGTGGCGGAGGTCACCGTCAGGGCCGCGCCGGGAAGCTGCGAATCGAACAGGGAGCCCAGCCAGTTGGTCTCGAGGTAGTCGGTCAGCCCGGAAATGGTCGGCTGGTTCTGCGGATCGGTGTCGGCCTCGAAGGGGGCGAGGTACTCGCTGATGTAGGTCCCGACGTCCAGATACGCCTCGAGGGCGAAGAGGTCGTCCACGCTGAGCCCCGTGCCCGCCAGACGAGTCTGGAGTTCGGTTTCGGAACCCAGCAGATCGCTCCGCAAGCGCGCAGCGCGGGCGGCGCTGTCCGAAAGCGCCTCGACCATCGCCTCCTGAAGAGCCACATCGCCCACCGACAGCAGCAGGCGCAGCTCGAGCGGTTCGAGGTACGGTCCGGTAAAGCTGGGCGCGCTGCATGCTACATACGCACCACTCGCGTGATCCTCCGCCTCGGCCGGCGTGGGCCGGGCGTTCGCTGGTCCTGCACGCACAGGACGCCTCCTTCTGCGCCCGAACAGAGCGCTGCAAAGCCTGATGCGCCTGCGCGCGAAGCCCGTGGAGACCTCGCGCACAAGCCAGTTGGCGCTAAGGGCCCGACCCGAGGGGCGAGAAGTGCGGCGCGCCAGGTCACGGGGTAGAGCGAGCCGGTCCCGTCAGCGTCCATTATTATACATCTTGACGAGGATTTGTCGGCTCGGAAAGCTCCCGATCCGCCGCATTTATGACTATTGCGAGTTTCTCGCGACAGGAACCAGGAATCGGCGGCGGCGCGATCAGACGGTTCGCGCTGCGCGCGGCCTTCGAACGGGGCCTTGGGGTTCCGCAAGCCGACGACTGCACCGCTCGACGGGGACCCGGCGACGCAGCGACCGGAGAGGTCTGAATCGCGTTCGTTGTCGCGTGTCGCCACTTGCCGCCAGCTCGTCCCTGCCGTATTCGCCGCGGGTCCGTTTTTGCCCGCCTAACGCGCTTGACAGTCCTCCGCCGCCCGACTAGAGTAGACCGCTCCTCGGGCCGTTAGCTCAGTTGGCTAGAGCGCCTGCTCGACACGCAGGAGGTCAGTGGTTCAAGTCCACTACGGCCCAGTGTCGTAAGTCTCGCTGATGCCGGAGTTTCCGGCAACCCGCCTGGCGGGCGGAGCAGCGGGGTTTTCCGGTAATTTACCGGAAAACCCTCCACCGAAGGCCGCAGGACCGCGGCCGGAAAGAAGCTGCTCATGGCCCGCCGCCGCAAGAAGATCCCCGCCCATCGCCTGCATCGACCCTCCGGGTCGCAATGCCGCATCAGTGCCACAGCCTCCCAGATAGGGACACCACGCCGCGCCAGGTCGCACTTGAAAGTTCGCGTCTACCTCGGCCGCTATGAAGACCCGCGAGACCACGCGGAGGTACCACCAGGCCCCGCGCGCAGCAGGTCGTTTCGGTAGGACGTTGACGGATATCCCACAGCGAGCTAGGCTCCGCGGGCTGTGAGAGAGAATCGCAGGTGCGATGCTTTCCGTTGGCAATGCTAGAGCAGTCGCATAGAATCCATGCAGAACCCTAATGGATATCCAGGAGAGGCGTCATGGATCGGCGACAGATCGGCCTGAAACTCGTAATGGACGGACTTGGTCTGCCGGTGCAGGTGAAGACCTTCGAAGACCGACTGATTCTCCAGAAGGCTGTTCATCTGGCCCAAGCTGCGGGGGTGGACCTCGGCTACTACTTCCGCTGGTACCTATACGGGCCCTACTGCCCCTCGGTCGCCGAGGACGGCTTCGGCGTCACCGGGGAACTCGCCCAAGGAGTCGATGATTTCGAGGGCTGGGCGCTCGATGAGGTGTCAGCCAAGAAGCTCGAGGGCATGCGCGGCCTGTTCGCTGATGAAGACCGTTCCGCCCTTGCGAGGAAGCTCGAACTGCTGGCCTCGGTGCATTTCCTGGTCGACCGCAAGCAGGTGCGCGGGCAGTCACCGGAGGAAATCGCGGGAGTCTTGAGGAAGTACGACAAGCAATTCAGCGCCGAGGAGGTCGAAAAAGCACTCGGGGAGCTGCGGGACCATGCCATCCTCGCTTGAGGACACGGGCGGGAAAATCATCGTCGATCCGCTCCACGGCGACATCCGCTTGACGGATCGCGAATGGCAGATCCTTGACACGGCCGCGTTCCAAAGGCTCCGCCGCATCAAGCAGCTTCAGATGGGGCAGGTGACGTATCCCAACGCCACGCACACCCGCTTCGCCCACTCCCTCGGCACGCTGGCGATCATGGCCAGGATCCTCGACCTGATTTCTCGCACGGGGGAGGGCCAACTCGGCAAGCGTGAGCGGGAGAACCTGCGGATGGCGGCCCTGCTGCACGATATCGGCCACTACCCGTACTCACACCTGATGGAGGGCGTTGATGACGTCGAGCTGACCGAGGAGATCGTCGGCGACGGGGCCGCCAAGTCGTTCGACGCTGCGCGGACAAGGTACCCCAAGCACGAGGAGGTGGGGGAGGCCATCGTGACCCGCCAGAAGGACCTTCTCGACGCGATCGGCGGGCGAGGGCGGGCCCGGGCCAAGCAGGTGGCGGACCTGTTCACGCGGTCCAAGGCGGCCGACCGGCAGTTGAGCAAGCTGCTGCACAGCAGCTTCGACATGGACCGCGTGGACTACCTCCAGAGGGACTCCCACGCCGCCGGCGTACCCTACGGCAGGATCGATGCCAACTACCTTCTGAACTCGCTACAGATCAGCCCGACCGGGATGCTGGGGGTGGCTGAGAAAGCCCTGCCGGCCGCCGAGCAGTTCCTGCTCGCCCGGTTCTTCATGCACAGGGCCGTGTACTTCCACAAGACGACCTTCGGGATCGAGGAAGCCTGCCGACAGCTCCTGCGGCGCATCCGTGACGCGGGAAGCTTCGATATGCCCAGCGAGGGCGAGAAGATCCTCGAGCTCGTTGCGTCACCGCATCTCGCCAACTTCACCGACGACTACGTGGACAACCTCGTTCACAGGGCCGGCCAGGAAGGTGATCCGGTGATGAAGGCACTGGCCAAGTGCATCGAAACGCGCCGTCCCCCCAAGCTGCTGAAAGAGGTGCAGGTCCTCGAGGATGCCAGGCACCAGCAGCACAATGCGGGCCTGTTCTTCGAGTCTCAAGCGAAACATTCGCTCAGGGCTTTGGCGGAGGAGTTCAGCATCCCTCTGGGGCAGTTCCTTCTCTGCAAGACCAAACCGCTCAAGCTTGAGAAACGCGCTGCCTTCATCCCGGATTATTCACCAAGACCTCGATTTTTTCCACCGCGCAGCCCCGTTCCGC
>CAYTQL010000071.1:0-10170 GCA_964439555.1 uncultured Planctomycetaceae bacterium
GGTGATGCCGATGCCCAGGATGACGATCCCAACAAGGATGTATTCGAGGTGGACAACTCGGACATCATTCTCTCCTTCGAGGAGCAGAAGCCGACCTGGGAGCGGCTCATTCAGCTCAAGCGCGAGGGTTATCCCATCTTCAACACCATGTACTACATGAAAGGGGTGCTCGAACAGGGGCGTGTGCCTCCCTTCCGCTGCCACTGGCCGCGCATGAACCTGACCCTCGACGCTAACGGCGACGTCGTGGACTGCACGAGCTGGGAAGACCCCATGGGGAACATCCGGGAGACGCCGCCCTTCTTGCGGGCCTGCTCGAAGAGGATTCGCGACCGGCCGGCAAGGGGGGTCTCCTTGTCGTCGACCAGCAGGGCGCCCTTGAACTTCGCCTGCCAGGGCTTGCCGCCGGGTCCGCCGGGCGGCGCGGGGACCTTCGGGGCGACGTCGCGTTGAGCGGTCCTGGCGGCGGGGGGAAGCCAGGTGGTCAGCTCGTCGATGCGGATCGCCAGCTTCGGCGGCGTCTCGGCGCGGGCCCAGTCGCTCGCGGTCGTCTTGTCGAGGTTCACCCGCGGGGCGATGCGCCGGGTCAGGGCGATGCGGATCGTGCCCTTGGTCTTGACCAGTTGCATCAGCGCGGCGAGGTCCGGGTCCTCCGCGAAGCCGGAGAAGTCCTGCCCCTTGGCGAACCGCATCGTCAGCAGCCCGCCGTCGTTCCGCCCGGTGAAGTACAGCGGGAGCGGTTTGCGGGGGTTGCGGATGCTCAGCCGGGCGGTGTCGGCCGTGGTGTAGGGGTTGCCCTTGGAGTACTGCTCGTAATCGACGAAGAAGTACCGGTTGAAGTTGAAGACGCTCAGCGATCCGGGCTTGCCGATTTTCGCCGGCGCGGAGCTCGCGAGCAGCAGGAGGAGGGTCGTGAGGGCGAGGCGTTTCATTGGCGCACCTCCGCGTCGGCGTGGCGGAGCAGCAGGAGGAACCCGTCGCTGCGTCCGCCGCCGAAGGTTTTCTGGTAGGCGTTCCGGGCGATCGGGGCCTTGTCGCCGGCGATGGTTCCGACGTAGAGCACGCCCTGCGGCGCGGCGCCGATGCTGCGGAGCCGGCAGCCCGGGACGTAGCTGCTGAACCGCAGCGTGGTCAGGTCGGGGCCCATCACGGCGGCGTACTGCCCGTCGACCTCGTGGCGGCGTTTGGGGGGGATGAAGCTCTCGGGCGTCTGGACGAGCTGCGCACCGGCGCGTCCCAGCACGGCCACCGAGCCGTCGGGCAGGGGGCGGAGCGAGCCGATCGCCGCGCCTTGCGGCCCGCGGCGCCTGCGGGGGGCGCCGAAGCAGCGCCACAGCGTCCAGTCCTCGACGGAGAGCGTCTCGGGGTCCATTCGCATCAGGTAGGCGAAGGGGCCTTTTTCGTCCGCTTCGGCGGTGAGTCCGAGCCCGGTCTTGCCGACGGGCCGGTCGATGTCGACCGGGTTGCGGTCGAAGGCGCTGGGGGCGGCGTCGGCCCGTCCTGCGACCAGCAGCTTTCCGTCGGCGTCGTATCGTCCGGCGGTGACCGCTGCGCGGGCGGCGATGCCGAAATCCGGGTGCCCCGCGAGCGACCCGCCCCACGGCCAGAGCTCCCATTCCAGTCGTCCCCGGGGGTCGTACCCGACGAGGCGCGGCTTGTGCCAACCGTCGCGGATGACCGACCCGCCGAACAGCGCCCCGCCGTGGACCGGCGAGATGTCGAGCGTTCGCATCCATCCGCGGTACTGGCGCTGGAGAGGGACGGTCTGCATCCCGCTGCCGTCGGCGGCGAATTTCCGCCACCCGCGAATGTCGGTGTAGACGCCCCCGTCGCCGTCCATGTACAGATCGGAGGTCTCGCGGTGGCCTTCGAAAATCCACACCCACTCGAAGCGCGACGCGTCGGACGAGAGCTTGCCGACGTAGACGTCGCCGGAGAGGGTCAGCCCCTCGTAGTACCGGTGTCCGTAGGTCTTGCGATCGTCGGGGGGCTTGGCGACCACGTGCGATTCCGGGGCGCGCCCGGCCAGCGGGCGGAAGTGCTCGCTGCACCGCCCGGTGAGGATCATCGCCCCGTCGGGGAGGACCTTGGCGTGGTCGATCGTGGCGACGTACCAGTCGAACTTGACGATCTTGCGGACCGCGGTGAGGTCCGGGGCGAAGTGGACCACGAAGCCCGAGAGGTTCGGAAAGTCGCGGGCGAGCGGGTTGGGGTTTCCGCGGTAGTCGAATTCGCTGCCGCCGACGTACTCGGGCACGTCGTACTTCTTGCCGCTGCCCAGGACGGTGGGCTCGGGTTTGGTCGGGAAGGTCGGGCCCCAGGTGTTGCCCACGGCCACGACGGTCCCGTCCGGTAGCGAGCCGACGGCGACGAACTCCTCGTGGGCGTCGGCGCCGAAGGCGGTCGCCCCGCCGGGCGCGAGGCGGCCTTGCTTTGCGGGAAGCTGCCGCTCCAGGGCGGCGAGGCGCTTGTCCACGCGGGGTTTGCGTCCCTCGGCGGCGCTTGTCAGCAGCAACAGCGGGATCGCCCAGACCATGCGGCGGATCATAGAAGGCTCCTCAAGCTTCTGACCACGGAGGCGCGGCGCTCACAGGGGCGGCGCTGCCCTGAGGGTCCGGCCCGGGTCTCGTAGCACGGCGCCGGCGCACGCGACGCGGGCGCTCCCATACGAAACACGTCAGCCGCGGAAGGGTTTCCACCGGGATGGGATTCGCGCGCTGCACCGGGGAACGCTCAGCGCCTCCGCCCGCCGCGCCTCAGGCGCCGCGATGCGCGGCCGGCGCTGGGCGTCACGCAATCGTCTACGCCAGCAGCACTTCCAGCGTGTGAGCGAGGAAGTCGATGTCCTGCTTGGTGCGCTTCTCGGTGATCGAGACGAGGAGGCAGTTGCTCATCTCCGGCCAGTAGCGACCCAGCGGGAACCCCGCGGCGATGCCGCGCTGGAAGAGCCCGCGGATGACCCGTTCGGCCGCGAGGGGCAGGGAGAGGACGAACTCGTTGAAGCAGGCGCGTCCCGCGAAGTGCATCGTCACGCCGGGGACCTCCAGCAATCGCCGGCGGGCGTAGGCGGCGCGGTCGGCGCAGAGTTGGGCGAGCTCGGGGAGCCCCTGCTTGCCCAGCAGGGACAGGTACGTCAGCGCCGTCAGGGCGCAGAGCCCCTGGTTGGTGCAGATGTTGCTGGTGGCTTTCTCCCGGCGGATGTGCTGCTCGCGGGCCTGGATTGTCAGCACGTAGCCCGGGCGTCCCTCGGTGTCCTCGGTGCGTCCGGCGACCCGGCCGGGCATCTTGCGGACGTACTTCTTCCGCGTGGCCATGAACCCGAGGTACGGGCCCCCGAAGCTGATGGGCATGCCGAGGGACTGTCCTTCGCCGACGACGATGTCGGCGCCCATCGCCCCGGGCGTCTTGAGGATGCCCAGCGAGATCGGGTAGCAACTGACGATCAGCAGGGCGCCCGCTTCGTGGGCCATCTCGGCCAGGTCGGAGAATTCGTCCAGGCAGCCGAAGAAATTGGGGTTCTGCACGATCACCGCGGCGGTCTCGTCGCCGAGGGCCTCGCGGACCCGCTCCCGATCGGTCAGCCCGTCGTCGCAGGGGGTCTCGAGCAGCTCGATGCCGAGGTTCCGCGTGTAGGAGCGGACCATCTTGCGGTAGATCGGACTGAGCGTCTCGCAGACGATTACCCGGTTGCGCCGCGTGATCCGCAGCGCCATCATCATCGCCTCGTAGACGGCCGTTCCGCCGTCGTAGAGGGAGGCGTTGGCGACCTCCATGTCGGTCAGGCGGCAGATCGCGGACTGGTACTCGTAGATCGCCTGCAAGGTGCCCTGGGACATCTCCGGCTGGTAGGGCGTGTAGGCGGTGTAGAACTCGCTCCGGGAGACCAGCGCCTCCAGCGCGGCGGGGATGAAATGATCGTAGAACCCGCCGCCGAGGAAGCTGATCAGGTCGGTCGAGTTGTGGTCGGCCAGGGAGGCGAGCTTCCGGCGGACCGCCTGTTCGGTGAGCCCCGGGGGGATGTGCAGCTCCCCGCAGCGAAGCTCGGAGGGGATCGTCGCGAACAGTTCCTCGAGGCTGCTGAGCCCGATGGCTTCGAGCATCTCCTGCTGCTGGGCGTCGGTATTGGCGATAAAGGGCATGGGCTCGTCGCTTGGCTGGTTGACGGATTGGCGGGGCGAACGACCGGGACGCGCCGCGGCGCCTGCACAGGCGCTGTGCGGGGCGGGGGCGCTCAGGACTCCTTTTCCAGGAAGAGCTGATAGGCGTTGGCGTCCATCAGCTCGTCGAGCTGCGACGGATCGGAGAGGGCGAGCTTGTAGATCCACCCGTCTCCGTAGGGGTCGGAGTTGACCAGCGAGGGGTCTTCCTCGACGGCGTCGTTCGCGGCGGTCACCTGTCCGTCGACGGGGGCGTAGATGCTCGCGGCCGCCTTGCAGGACTCGATCGCGCAGGCCTCGCCGCCCTGCTCGATCTGCTTGCCCAGCTCGGGCAGCTCCACGAAGGTGATGTCGCCCAGGGCGTTCTGGGCGTGCTCGGTGATGCCCACCGTGGCGGTCTCGCCCTCGAGGCGGACCCATTCGTGCTGGGAGGTGTACTTCAGATCGTCGGGTACCATGGGAGTCTCCTTGGCCGGGGGCGCCGCCTCGCGACGGGCCCGCCCGGGCCTGATCGTTACGGGTTCGACGGACGCCCGCCGAGCGTCGCCCGGCAGGTTCCTTCCTTGTAGAACGGACGTTCGACCACCGTCACGGGCAGCTCGGCCCGGCGGGTGGCGATAATCAACTCGGTCCCGGGCTCGGCGCAGTCCGCGCTGACGTAGCCCAGCGCGATGGAGCATTCCAGCGACGGGGAGAAGCCCCCGCTGGTGACCGCCCCGACGTGACGCCGGTGCTCGGGGAACTCGCCCCCGGAGCGGTGGATTTCGTCGCCCGGGTTCGCGCGGCGGCGCGTCTCGGCCCGCAGGCCGACCAGCAGCTTCTCCGGGCCCTGCTCGATCTGCCCGCGGAGGCGCTCGACGCCGAGGAAGTCGCGCTTCAGGTCCACGAACCCCCCGGCCGCGGCTTCGATCGGCGTGACCTCGACGCTCAGCTCGTGCCCGTAGAGCGGATACGCCATCTCCAGGCGCAGCGAGTCCCGGGCGCCCAGCCCGGCCGGGGCGACCTGCGGGTGCTCCAGCAGGCGGTCCCACAGGGCGAGCAGGTCGTCCGCCTCGCCCATGATCTCCCAGCCCAGCTCGCCGGTGTACCCGGTGCGGGCGAGGGTCACCGCCCGCCCGTCGACCACCGCCTCGCGGACGGAGAAGAACTTCATGGAGGCGAGGTTCTCGCAGAGCGGGTCGAGCACGGCGAACGCCTCCGGGCCCTGGAGGTCGATTTTGCCCCACCCGTCGTCCAGGCGGTCGATGACCCCGAGACGCTCGGGCAGATGGGCCCGGACGTGCGCCAGGTCGCCGCCGCGGGTCCCGGCGTTGACCACAAGCAGGAAGCGCTCCTCGCCGAGGCGCATGAGGATCGTATCGTCGAGGACGCCGCCGGATTCGTTCAGCAGGAACCCGTAGCGGCAGCGCCCGACCTTGAGCGTCTCGGCGTTCTGGGTGCAGACCCCGGCGATCGCCCCGGGCGCATCCGGCCCCTCGAGGAGCAACTGGCCCATGTGGGAGGTGTCGAACAGCGCCGCGACCGCGCGACAGCGCCGGTGCTCGGCCAGGACGGATTCGTACTGCACCGGCAGGCGGGTTCCGGCGAACTCGACCATCCGTCCGCCGAGCTGCTCGTGCTTGTCATGCAGGGGGGTCTGCTGCGGCAAAGGGGCGCTCCTACAGAGGTTGCCTCGCGAATGCAGGCACAGAAGCATATCGCCCTCCAGCCCGGGATGCAACGAACGCGCCGGACGCGAACGCGCCGGACGCCGCAGGGCGCCGTGGTTTGGAGCGCAGCCCGGAGGGCGAGCGCCAACCACCTTTCCGCGCCCCCGCCGAGGTCTTTTTGGCATTTTCGCGCCGGCGTTGTGCGCGTATACTATGTCGCTCGGAAAGGACCCACAGCGATGAACGAGTTCCACGGAAACCTGCTCGCCCCGCCGGACGTCCGCTTCGCGGTGGTCAACTCCCGGTTTAACGAGTTCGTCACCGGCAAGCTGCTCGAAGGCGCCCGGGACGCCCTGACGCGCCACGGCGTCTCCGACGAGAACATCGACGTGGTCTGGGCGCCGGGGAGCTGGGAGATTCCGGTGCTGGCGTCGCGGTTGGCCTCCTCCGGGCGTTACGGGGCGGTCGTCTGCCTCGGCGCGGTCATCCGCGGCGGGACGGACCACTACCGGTACATCGCCGCCGAGGTCGCCAAGGGCGTCGCCCAGGCGAGCCTCAACACCGGCGTGCCCTGCATTTTCGGCGTGCTGACCTGCGATACCGTGGAGCAGGCGATCGAGCGCGCCGGGACCAAGGCGGGCAACAAGGGCGCCGACGCCGCCAACGCCGCGATCGAGATGGTCAACCTCCTCCAGCAGCTCCCCGCCAAGTAGCCCCACGTGAGCCGAGCCCATCGAGCAAGACGCCTGGCGCTCCAGGGGCTCTGCTGCCTCGACGCCCAGGGCCCCAAGGCCATCGACGCCGCGGTCGAGTTCGTCGAAGACGCCCGCGACGACGACGGCACGATCCGCGCCGCCCGCAAGCTCCTGCTGAACGCCTGGCACGACCGGGACGCCTGCGACGCCCGGCTCGGACCGCACGCCCGCCACTGGGAATTGCCCCGCCTGGCGCTGGTGGACCGCAACATCCTCCGCCTCGGCGTCCACGAGCTCCGCACCGACCGCGCCCCGTTCAAGGTGATCATCGCCGAGGGCATGAAACTCGCCCGCGAATTCTCCACGGCCGAGAGCCCCCGATTCGTCAACGGCGTCCTCGACGCCGTCGCCCGCGAGCTCGGGAAGCACTGAGTCCCCCGACGGATCGACCGATCGGCCCGTCGATCGCGACGCGCGCTTCAGCCCTCAGGCGACCTGCCGACGGGAGGCGTCCTGTTCGAGGATCGCCAGGAAACGCTGGGCGAGATGGGTGGTCGGGTAGAGTTTCGCCGCCCGCTCGGCGTGGGTCTCGGCGTGCCGCAGCGCCAGGGGCAGCACGACCGCCTGGAACTCGCCGCCTTCCAGTTCCGCCGCCAGGCGCGCAAGCGCTTCGAGCACGCTGGGCAGCGGGACCCGCTCGTCGGCCGGGGACTTCGGGTCGCCGCACCCGGCCGGGTCGCTGGTGACCATGTGCTCGCGGCAGGCGAGGGGGCGCTGGTCGTAGGCGATGCACAGGTGATCGCGCAGCAGCGGGCAGGGCATCTCCAGCGACGCCTGCCAGCGGCTCAGCGCCTCCGGGCTCAGTCCGTCCGCCGGCGGGGGCGGAGATTGCAGGATGCGGTTCATCGCGGCCGCCAGGGCCACCCGCCGCCGCACCCGCTGGGGCATCGGCATGCCCGCCAGCTCCCGCCCGAGGCGGTAGGCTTCCGGCGCCGAGAGCGGAACGAGGTAGCTGCAACAGGCGTCGCAGCCCTTGCGGCAGCTCACGGGGTTGCCGGTCCCGAACTGCTGGGCGATCCGGCGGCAGGCGAGGAAGCTGGCCAACTCCCGGGCGGCCGGGACGATGCAGTCCAGCGGCGCGCGGGCGGACTCCACCAGCAGCGTGACGTCCACGGACTCCTCGCCCAGCGCGATCCGGCGGTGCACCGCCTGCCGGGTGCGGTCGCTCTCGCCCTCCCCGGCGAGTCGAATCCACTCCCGCGGGGCATTCAGCACGTCACAACTCATTCCGGTGGCTCCGTTTGAGGCCATCGGAGCTATCGGCCGATTCGCCGAGCTCCGTGAGCAAACTCTGCGAGAGAATCGCCCCGGCAACTTCACTGCCTCCGCCCGTTTTCTGCACCTGCCGACGAACTCGAAGCCGCCGGGCTCGTATGGGGAAAAGGGAGACCTCGCGAGGAACCGAACGCCGCGAGACCTGTTTATCCCTTTGGATCAAGGGCGGCTCTCCGAAACTCTCCCGCGATCCCGCTTGCCGGACGGGCCGGCAGTGACGAAACTGAGGCATCGCCCGACTCGCCCCGCCGACGGCGGGAGCATGCGTTGCGTTCGAGACCCGTTCCGGAACGAAAACATTCCCAACCTGAAAGGTCCACCATGCACAAGCAGCCCCTGCGTCGTTTGAAGCCCCTGGCCGTTGTCATCGGACTCCTGTTCCTGGCGGTCGGGACCGCCTCCGCCGCCGAGGGGGACGCCGAACCGGCCATGGAAGACGGCTGGGACATCAAGCTGCACGATTTCTACGGCGAGATTCCCTTCACGATCTACGCACGTTCGGTCAACGGCAAGTGGCTCGCCGCCGTGGGTTCTTCGCGGGGCAGCTTCAAGAAGGGCGGGCCTCCGAAGCGCGTGTACAACACGAGCTGGCAGTACGTGGACATGTCGGAGGTCCCGATCGTCGACGGCCGGATGAAGGGGCCGATCACCGTCTGGATGACGCCCGACCTGTGGGTGCCGGTGAACCATAAGTCCTTCAAGATCGTCTTCAACGTCGACGCGAAGCTGACCGACGAGGGCGTCATCGAGGGCACGTGGACCTCGAAGCGCCCCGACATCGACGAGCCGACGCTCGACAATATGAACTTCGAGGGCGGCAAGATTACCAGCTTCACCAAGCCGCAGAAGGCCTTCGCCCTGCCGGAGAACTTCACGCTGCAACTGAACTTCCAGGGGATGCTCTACGGCTCGAAGCCGGAGTTCAAGGAACGCTGCATGGTGGTGTTCCTTGGCTTCAAGGACGGCAAGCTGGTCAAAGCCAGTCACGGCGTCATGAGCCTGAAGGGCGACGTCTACTCGCGGAAGGAACTCACGCTCGAAGGGCAGGAGGTCTCGGTCGGCGAGGACGGGTTCGAGGGCGTCGTCCGCGTGCCCACCGAAACGCTCGACCTGGAGCCCTGCGTGTACGAGGTCGAGATGGAAGGGCACTTCCAGGGCGGTCTGGCGGTGGGGGTCAGCACGGTCACCATCAAGCGCGAGGGCAAGAAGGACGTGACGTTCGATTCGTCCTTCGACGGCTCGTGGCGCCCGGGCGTCAGCAAGGTCGTCCACAAGGACCGGCTGAAGGAAAAGTGGTACGTCGAGGCGAAGGATCACGAGCCGGTCGAGCCCGGTGAGCACCCGCGCCTGCTGTTCCGCGAGTCCGACCTGCCGGCGCTGCGCAAGCGGGCGAAGACCCCCGAAGGCCGGGCAATTCTCAAGCGCCTCCGCTACCTCCTGGACGGCGAAGACGGCGACGAGCCGGCGAAGGTCTACAGCGACGCCACCCACGCCTACATGGGCGGCGGGTACAAGAACAGCGTCGTGGACGAGCCGGGCGTGTACACCTTCAGCCACGTCGCCGGCTACGGGCTGCTCTACCAGCTCACCGGCGAGAAGAAGTACGCCGAGCTGGGCAAGGACGCCTTCGAACGCGCCCTCAAGGGGCAGCGCGACCGCGACGACCGCTACTCGTTCGTCAACCCGGGCGGCGCCCTGCGCGCCGGACCCACGCTCGGCTGGTACGCCCTGGGCTACGACCTCTGCTACGACGGCTGGGACGAGGCGACCCGGAAGAAGTTCACCCGCGCCATCGCCGAGTATGCCGAGGAGGCCTACGACATCGAGGACCTCGCCCGCGGGACCATGCCGCCGGGGTCGAACCACTACGGCATGCAGGTCGGCGGCGCGTCGCTGGCTCTGCTGGCGATCGAGAACGAGCCCGGCGTCGACGACGAGCGGGTCGACCTCCTCCTCCGCATCGCCAAACGCAGCATGATCCGCAACATCACCGAGGGCTTCGGCGCCGGCGGGTTCTTCAAGGAAGGCGACGGCACGGGCTCGATGGCCACCTACATCGCCTACCTCTCCGGGCTCCAGGCGTGGAAGAACGTCAAGGGCGTGGACTTCGTCAACTCCGGGCGGTCACACGTGCCCATGCTCACGCTGAAATGGCTCTACCAGACGCGGTTCGACACGGAGAGCATCCTCAAGAGCATCAAGGAAGCCCGTCAGCGCGACCGAACCCCGCGCTGGGACCGCCGCTGGGCGTGGATGAAAAGCCGCGGCGCCTACGGACACAACACCTGGGCCCGGCGCGGGCTCAGCGGGGCCGGATACTTCGCCATCGGCTTC
>CAYTQL010000071.1:10180-10948 GCA_964439555.1 uncultured Planctomycetaceae bacterium
CTCACCGAGGAACAGAAGGCCGCCCACCTGTGGTTCTACAACAAGCACCTCAAGCCGATCGACGAGGCGCTGGGGACGCCGTACGACACCGTCAGCGTCTATCCGCACCTCTCCGTATGCTCTTTCGTCAACTGGCCGCTCGACACGGAACCGAAGGACCCGGCCAAGGTGCTCCCGCTGTGCTTCAGCGACCCCGAAGCGGGGTTCTTCGCCTGGCGGAACGACTTCGACGGCGAGGATGACGTGATCATCAACGTCGCGACCGGGCGGACCCGCGGGTATCACGGCTCCAAGCCCGACAGGGCCCTGCTGGTCAACGGCAAGCCGTGGGCGGAGGTCAGGAAAGAAGGCGGCGTCGCCGACTGGTACGCCACCGACGACGGCGCGCTGAGCGTGCTGACGCTGGGCAAGGGCACGTCGATCGTGGTCGACTTCACCGGAAAAAGCGGCGCCGAGGCGATGCTCGCGACGACCTGCAAGGCGAAGGAAGGCAAGAAGATCAAGGTCGGCAAGCACCGCGTGACGCTGCTGTTCCCCGGAACCGCCGAACCGCCCGAAGTGAAGGTCGAGGGCAACGAGATCCGCGTCGGAAAGCGCCGACTTACCGTGAAGGGCCGGACCGTGGACGTTCCGCGCTGAGCGACGATCGTTCGGCTTAGTCCAGGTGCTCAGACCGCGGTGCCTCCGGACGGGCGGCCTGCCCCTGCCAAGCAATAAATAGGGACAGTGGGCCTGTTGAATAACCTGGCGGCGGGGGGATTCACGCAG
>CAYTQL010000072.1:0-317 GCA_964439555.1 uncultured Planctomycetaceae bacterium
CGTCCTGCTCAGCGATTTGCTGGCCGACCAGGAAGAGGTCATCGACGCGCTGCACCACGTCCGCTTCCGTGGACACGACCTGATCATCTTCCAGGTGCTCGACCACAGCGAGGTCGCCTTCGAGTTCGACGGGCAGGCCCGCTTCGAGGACCCCGAAACCCACGAGGAACTCGACGCTGACCCGCGGGCGATCCGCTCGGCCTACCTCGACGCCATCCGCGCGTTCATCGACGAGTACAAGCGCCAGTGCCAGTACGTCCGGGCGGATTTCATCACCGTGGATAATTCCATGAGCTTCGACAAGGCGCTGATAGAAT
>CAYTQL010000072.1:327-10848 GCA_964439555.1 uncultured Planctomycetaceae bacterium
GCAGGGGAGGATGTAGCGGTCGCGGAGTGCGGAGTTCCGCGCAAGAGCCCGCAGGCCGCCGGCCGGATTCGTGGAGGCTCTCCGTCGCTCGTCCATGTTACAGCAATGAACGGACCCCTCGCGAGACACGACTGCGTTCCGGAGGTATCCATGAAGACGTTCCTGACGACACTGGCGACGATGGCGATCTGCTCGGCGGCGACAGGCGCGGACTGGCCGCAGTTCCGCGGACCCCGGCGCGACGGGCGTTCGCAGGAGACCGGGCTGGCGAAGACCTGGCCGGACGGCGGGCCGAAGCTGCTCTGGAAGGTCGACGGGCTCGGCGCCGGCTGGGCCCACCCGGCCGTGGTGGGCGAGCGGATCTACACCACCGGTGTGATCGACAAACGGCACGTCGTCCGCTGCCTCGACCGTACGAAGCAGGGCAAGGAACTCTGGAAGGCGGACTACGGCGAGGCGTGGACCGGACGGTTCACCGGTTCGCGCTGCACGCCGACGGTCCGCGACGGGAAGGTCTACGTCATCAGCTCCAGGTCGCTGGTGAGTTGCTTCGACGCCGCCGACGGCGAAAAGCTCTGGTCCCGCGACGTGGTCAAGGACTTCAACGGCACGATCCGCCGCTGGGGCAACGCCGAGAGCCCGCTGCTGATCGGAAATACGCTGATCGCCACCCCCGGCGGGGAGGACGGCGCCGTGGTCGCCCTGAACGCCGGGACCGGCAAGACCGCCTGGGTCTGCGACGACGTCACCGACCTGGCCGGGTATTGCGCCCCGATCCTGGCGACCCGGGGCGACGCCTCGGCGGTCGTGACGCTGCTGCGGGAGCACGTCGTCGGGATCGACCCGCAGAACGGCGCGCTGCTCTGGAAGCATCCGTACAAGAACAGGTACGGCAACCACTGCACCAGCCCCCTCCAGGTCGGCGAGTTGCTCTACTGCACCAGCGGGTACGGCTACGGGGGCGTGTGCCTGAAGCTCTCGGACGATCTGAAGTCGGTCGAGCAACTCTGGAAGGAGCCCACGCCGGACACCATCCACGGCGGCGTGGTCGCCCTGGACGGGCGCATCTACGGATCAACCCAGTACGGCAAGACCGGCGGCGGCAAGTGGGCCCGCGTGAACCTTGCGACCGGGAAGGTCGAGTGGCTCGAGAAGATCGTCAAGATGGGCTCGGTCATCGCCGCGGAGGGATTGCTCTACTGCTACGGCGAGGACGGCGTGGTGAAGCTCATCGAGCCGAACGCCGGGGGGGCGAAGGTCCGCGGCCAAATGAAGATCGACTACGGCAAGGACGAGCACTGGGCCCACCCCGCCATCGCCGACAAACGCTTCTACATCCGTCACGGCGACGTGCTCGGCGTTTTCGACATCGACGCGCCCGGGCCGAAATAACGCGCTGCGACGAGAGACAACAAACGACAAACGACAAGAAACAAGAGACAAAGCTCGGCGGGGGCGGAAGCCCCTTTGTATCTTGCTTCTTGCAGCTTGTCTCTTGGCTTCGTCGCAGTCCAGGGCGCGCCCGGCGTCAGCCTTCCTGCTTCTTCTGCTCGGCGTCGGCTTCGGCTTCCTGGACGCGGGGGTCGTCGGCGGGCAGCGGTTCGGGGGTGTGCTCGTCGCCGACGTCCTGGCCGGTAAGGGTCGTCACGCGGGGGACGGGGTGGTCAGCCTCGTGGGCCTCCAGCTTGCGCTCGAGTTCGGCGCGGACCGAGTCGTCGAGCTTCTTGAAGCCCACGCGTCCGCGGCACTTGGGGTACTTCGAGCAGCTCATCCACGGGCCCCGCTTGCCGCGGCGGAGGTTCACGTTCGCGCCGCACTTGGGGCACTCGATCTCCACCTCCAGCGGCGGGGGCGAGGGGTGCTTGACGTGCCCCTTGCGGTCGAGATTCACCACGCCCTTGCAGTCGGGGTACCGTGAGCAGCTCAGGAACGGCCCGTACCGCCCGCGGCGCTTGACCATCGGTGCGCCGCATTCCGGGCAGGCGATGTCGACGTAGACCTTCTCGATCTTCCGCCCGTCCTTGTCCACCGGGTGGGTCTGCTTGCAGTCGGGGTACCCGGTGCAGGCGAGGTAGCGCCCGGTGCGGGAGAAGCGGTAGACCATCGGCTTGCCGCAGCTTTCGCAGGTGTACTCCGAGGGTTCGGTCTCCGCCTTGGCGTGGACCATCTCCTCCCGGGCGGTCTCGAGCTTCTCCTGGAAGGGGGCGTAGAACTCGCGGAGGATTTTCTGCCAGTCCTCCCCGTGCTCCTCCACGCGGTCCAACTCGTCCTCCATGTGGGCGGTGAAGCGGACGTCGAAGACCTGCGGGAAGTGCTTGACGAGTTTGTCGACCACCACCTCGCCGAGATGCGTCGGATGGAAGGAGCGGTCGAGCAGCTTGACGTACTCGCGGTCCTGGATCGTCTTGATGATGCTGGCGTAGGTGCTGGGTCGCCCGATTCCCTCGGCCTCGAGGGCCTTGACCAGCGACGCCTCGGTGTACCGCGGCGGGGGCTGCGTGAAATGCTGCGTCGGGTCGAGGTCCACCGGTGCGAGGCGAGCGCCTTGCTCAAGGGGAGGGAGGATCTGGTCGCCGCGCCGGGGAACGCCCGCGACGCGCATGTACCCGTCGAACTTCAGCGTCCGCCCGCTGGCCTTGAACTGCCCCTCGCCGGCGGGCGTCTCGACCGCGATGTCCACGTCGGTGACGTCCCAGATCGCGGGGGTCATCTGGCAGGCGACGGCGCGTTTCCAGATCAGCTCGTAGAGGCGGTACTGGTCGTCGTTGAGCGTCCCGCGGAGTTGCTGCGGCGTCTGCGCCGGCGCGGTGGGGCGGATCGCCTCGTGGGCCTCCTGCGCCCGCTTGCCGGAGGTGTAGACGTTCGGCTTCTCCGGAAGGTATTCCTCGCCGAAGTCCCGCCCGATCAACTCGCGGGACTGGGAAATCGCGTCCCGCGAGAGGTGCCGGGAATCGGTTCGCATGTACGTAATCAGCCCGACGTGTCCCTCCCCGGGCAGCTCGATGCCCTCGTAGAGCTGCTGGGCGATCCGCATCGTCCGTGACGCGGAGTAGCGCAGGCGAACCGAGGCGGTCTGCTGGAGCGTGGCCGTGGTGAACGGCGCGGGGGGGCGGGACTTCGTTTCGCGACGTTTCAGCGCGGCGATACGGTACTCCGGCGCCTCGGCGCCGGGCACGCCGTCCACCGTGACCTGGTTCTTCGCGGGCCCCTTGGCGTCGGGGTCCTCCTGGCGGTCGATATCCCGGATTTCCAGCCCCAGCGCCCGGGCGATCTCCAGCGCCGGACCCTCCGCATCGGTGCGGAACCGTTCGCCCTTCCAGCGGATCAGCTCGGCCGAGAAGGCGTTGTGCTCGTCGAGGAACCGCTGCTTCTGCTCCTGCGTCGGGCCCTTGCCCTGCTCGTCGCGTTGGGCGAGAAAGGCCCGCCACTGCTCGGCGGTGTCGTCCGCGGCGTCGAGGTCGGGGGTGAACACCGCGTGGATGCGCCAGTATTCCTCCGGCGTGAAGGCGTCGATGTCCCGCTCGCGCTCGACGATGAGCCGGACCGCCACGGTCTGCACCCGACCGGCCGAGAGCCCTCGGGCGACCTTCCGCCAGAGCAGCGGGCTCAGTTCGTACCCCACAATGCGGTCGAGAATCCGCCGGGCCTGCTGGGCGTTGACCTTGTCCATGTCGATCCCGGCCGGGTGGGCGAAGGCATCGAGGATGGCGTTTTTTGTGATTTCGTTGAAAATGACCCGCCGGATGCGCTCGCGGGGGACTTTCAGCGCCTCGGCGAGATGCCAGGCGATCGCCTCGCCCTCGCGGTCGAGGTCGGTGGCGAGGTAGACTTCCGGGGCCTTTTTGGCGGCCTGCTTGAGCTCGGTGAGGACCTTCTTACGCCCGGAAAGGGGCTCGTAGGTGGGCTTGAAACCGGACTCGACGTCCACGCCCATCTGGCTTTTGGGCAGGTCGCGGACGTGGCCCATGGAGGCCTTGACGAGGTAATCTGCGCCGAGATAACGGTTTATGGTCTTGGCCTTGGCGGGCGATTCGACGACGACGAGCTTCTTGCCCCCGGGCGCGGACTTCCCGGCGCCTTGGGTCCCCCCGTCGGATTTCGAGGACTTCGCACTCATACGCGCAGCCGCCTGCAAGGACGTGGAAATTCCTGTCCGCCCCGCCGCACGCCGCGAGCGGGGGGCCATAGGTTTCGGGGAAGGGGGGGAGTTTGTCAAGCGCGGAAGCTGGCGGAAGCCGACCGCCCCGGACCATCCGCCGTCAACCGCCGCCCGGGCCCGGTCGCTATTGCTCCGCCGATTCCAGGAAGATCACGGCGGAGAAGCCGGTGGTGCCTCCGGCGTTTTCCAGCTTGAAGAGCACGCGATTGGCGCCCTTGCGGAGGGAGACCTTCCGGTAACCGCGGTCGGGGATGTAGGCATGGGGGCTCTTGCCGCTGGTCCAGACGAGCTTGCCGTTGACCCAGCATTTCCCGTAGTCGTCTGACCCGAAGGCGAACCAGTATTCCGCTTCCCGGTCGGAGTAGATTTCCGTGTAGGCGTACCAGATGGAGTACTTGTCCGGGACCGGCGGGGTGATGGGGATGCCCGAGGCCCGGACGTAGTCCCACCGCAGGCGGATGTCCTGCTTGCCGATGTAGGTCGCGTCGAGGTCGACCACCGTCTCGGGCGGGAACTTCTTGTCCAGGTTCGCCCGGTTGGGGTTCTCGAAGGGCCCGATGATGTGCCACGTGTCGATGAAGAGCCACTTGG
Source organism: uncultured Planctomycetaceae bacterium (assembly GCA_964439555.1). GTDB lineage: Bacteria > Planctomycetota > Phycisphaerae > SM23-33 > SM23-33 > CAYTQL01. The sequence continues at coordinate 5,078 of CAYTQL010000072.1, forward strand.
CCTTGCGCCCGTCGGCGTCGATCCGCCGCGTTCCGAGGGGCTTGAACCACTCCCGCAGTTCGCTGCTTTTTCCGCCTGGAAAGAACTCGGTCGCCAGCAGCGGCGGGCCGGCGTCGGAGCCCTGGACGTACCCCGACCCGCCGGGGGTGATCAGCGTTCCCGAGTTCCGCCAGGTCACCTGCACGCCCTCGAGGTCCGGAGCGGCCAGCCCGCGGGCCAGGTCCAGCAGGCGACGCGAGGCGGTGACCATCGCGTTGACCTCCGCCCGCATGCGGATCAGCTCGGAGCGGAACCGCTTGAAGTTCTCCAGCGTATCCACCGGGCCCTCGAGGGTCGAGACGTCCGCCGGCGGGCGGACCGGGCGGCTCAGGCGGGTGTTCTGGTCCGCCTCGGTCAGCGAGACCTGCTGAATCCGCGCCAGCTCGACCATGCGCAGGTCGCGGTAGACCTTGTTGATCTGCGTCTCCGCGGCGGCCGCGGCGGCGTACGCGCCGGCGGCGTCGAGGCGGTGGGGGTCCGGGACGCCCGACGGCTCGGTCCAGGAGATGCGTTCGAACTGCTCCTCGGCGGCGGGGAAGCGGGCGATGAGCTGGCGTCGCTTCTGGGCGCGGATCTCGGCCATCTCGTCGAGGATCTCGTGCAACTCGCGGACGCGGTGGAGGATCTTCTTGCGGGCGGAGGCGAGCATGTCGTCGGCCAGGGAGCGGGCCAGCTCGGGGTCGAAGCGGGCCTCGGCGGTTTCGGACTCGGAGCCCTTGAGCAGGAAGTGGCGGACGGTGGGGAAGACCAGCGCTACGAAGACGCCCACGTGAAGGATGATCGAGAGGGTCCACCACTGCACCGTGTGGCGGTTCGGGCGCTCGGGGGCGTGCTGGTGAAGCCCGTTCGGGTCGTGCGGCGGTTCGGGCGGGTTCGGTCCGTCGGAATCCATGGCGTTCTCCCTGTCTTCTCACCCCCTGAAACACGCGACCCGCCCGGAAGGGGCGGGTCGCGGGAGATTCACGGTTCGCTCGGGGCGTTGCCGGGACGGAAGCATCGCGCCCGGGTCGCTATTCGTCGCCCTCGCCCTCGGCGGATTCGAGGAACAGGACCATGCTCATGCCCGTGGTCCCGCCGGCGTTCTCCCACTTGACGAGGATCTGGTTGTTGCCCTTGTGGAACTTCACCTTGCGGTACCCGCGGTCGGGGATCCAGTGGTGGGGGGTCTTCCCGCTGGTCCAGACGACCTTCCCGTTGACCCAGGCTTTGCCGTAGTCGTCGGAGCCGAAGGCGACCCACAGCTCGCGCTCGCGGTCGGAGTAGACCTCGGTGAAGGCGTACCAGATGGCGTACTTGTCCACGATCGGCGGGGCGACCATGACGTCGCCGGTGCGGTGATACTGCCAGGTCAGCTTGAAGTCCGCATGCTTGCCGACGTATTTCGCGTCGAGGTCGATGGTGGTTTCCGGGGGGAACTTCTTGTCGAGGTTCGCCCGTCCGGGGTTGGGGAAGGGCCCGATGATGTGCCACGTGTCGATGAACATCCACTTGGCGCGGTCGGCGTCGCCGGTGATCCGCCGCCCGGGGACCGGCTTGAACCAACGGCTGTCCAGGTCGCTGGGCTTGCCGCCCGGGAAGAACTCCGACGCCAGCAGCGCCGGGCCCACCGGCGAGCCCCAGTCGGCCCCGCCGGTGCCCTGGTACATCGTCCCCGAGCCTTCCCACCGCACGCTGTACTGCGGGACCTCCGCGGTGATGTCCTGGACGAGATCCAGGATCCGCTTCGAGGCGATCACCATCGCGTTGACCTCCGCGCGGAGCTCGGTCAGCTCGTCGCGGAAGGCGATGAACTGTTCGCGGCTGTTGACCTCGCCGAGAATCACGTCCGCGTCGAACGTGGGTCGGTCCGGCGGGGCGATCGAGGCGGTCTCCCGGGCGCTTTGCAGCGTCACGTCCTGGAGCTTGGCCAGCTCGATCGTCCGGAAGTCGCTGTAGGTGCCCACGATCGAGGTCTCCGTCTCGGCCGCGTTGGTATACATGTCCATCACCGTCGCCTTGCGGGCGTTGATGCCCCCGGGCTTCGGCGTCCAGGTGATCTTCTTCAGCCCCGCCCGGAGCTCCGCCTTGTTCTCGAGCACCCGGTCCAGCGTCTCCTGGCGGAAGGTCCGCATCTCCTTGAGGATATCCCGGAGCTGCTTGATCTGGTGGGCCATGCGGCGCTTGGCGATTACCCGGAGCTGCTCGGCGCTCTCGCGGTACTGCTCGGCCGAGATGTTCTTGGTGAGGTCTTCCGGCTCGGTGTCCGTGAACAAGGCGGCCCGGACGCTGGGGAAGATCAGCGCAGTGAACGCGCCGACGTGCAGGATGATCGAGATCGCCCACCATCCGGCGGTGTGGCGCTTGGTCTTGGCGGCCAGGACGTCCTCGTCCTGGAAGTGCTCGGCGTGCTGCTCGGACTGCGCTTCGGGCTCTCGGGCCATCGTGGCTGCTCCTGGTCTGTCTCGGGGGGCGCCCCGCCGGGCGACGACGGCGACGGCGTATGCTCTTGGTATTCTAACCCCCGCGCCGCGTGGTGGTTTTGCGGGGCGCGGTGCGCTTTTGCGGATCGCCCGCGGGCTTCTTCTTCTGCGCGACCAGGCGGGCCCGGATCCGCTTCATCTCCCGGCGGGAGATGACGACCTTCTCGACGTAGACCAGCTCCTCGAACGTCTGGCCGTCCTTGCCCTTGTGACGCTCGTGAAGCACGAACGGCCCGTGCCGCTTCCCGCGGCGCTCGACCCAGAGGGGCTGACCCTTGATGGACCCGGTCAGATCGGTCCCGTCGATCAGCAGGAGCTTCCAGTCGGTCTTGCGGAGGGGGTACTTTTCGCCCGTGTAGACCTTCTCGGGCACGCCCATCGCCTTCCAGCGCCAGCGAAGCTCCATGCGCTGCTCGCGGACGATCGCCTCGATGCTCAGCACGGCCGCGAGGGGCACACGCCGCCAGCGCTTCTCGGAGGCGACGTAGAGCTCCAGGTTCTTCCGCGTCGTGGTGTAGAGGCCCCCGGGCAGCAGCGTCCCGTCCGAGAGCTTGAGCACCCCCGGCAGCGCGTCCGGTCGGGTGAAGGTGTCCGCCGGGGCCTCCGGCGACCGGATCGCCGGGCGGGTGGCGCCTGCCTCGCCGGCGTCCTCGGCCCGGTCCAGCCAGTACTCGAGGTTGCTCCGGGCTTCCCCGGACTCATCGCCCGCAGCAAGGACCGCCGGCCCGGCCAGAAGCAGGATGAGCAACGCCTTCCGCATGCCTCCCATCTTACCGTTAACCGCCGGGGGATACTAACAGGACGTGCTTTCATAGGAAAAGGGATCACGGGAAAAAGAGGGTCTCAGGTCCATCTCCGTTCCCGGCGCCTTGGTGCGGGGAGTCCGATGCACGCGGTTCATGGTACCGTGGGCGTGGCGGAGGTCAAAGGGATCGGTAAGCAGGCGCGCGGGCTCAGCCGGCGATGCTGCGGAGGATCAGCCAGGCGACGGCGATCAGCGCCAGGGTGATGACCAGGATCAGTCCGACGAGGAGTGTCGTCCGGCGGGGCAGCGTCGGGAGGGGGTGCGGACGGCGTCGTTCTTCGGGGCGGCGCGGCGGGGCGGACGAGCGGCCGGGCGAGGCGGGGGCGTTCACCGCCCGGGCGCCGCTGCGGTCGACGGAGGCGTCGCGGGCGGCGTGGGACTTCATCGTCTCGTGCGGGATGACGTCGGTCTCCTCGGCCGGGTCCTTCCGCTGGGGGGTGAGCATCTCGGCGTCGATATCGACCTGGTCCTCGGTCTCCTGCTCGCGGACCTGGGGCGGGGGCGGAACGGTCGGCTCGCTCCGGCCGCGCAGCACGGTCGAGAGGGCCTCGGTGGGGTCCTCGGTCTCCCCGGCGCCGGCGGGGATGGTGATGATCTGCCGGCAGTTGGGGCAGCGGCCCCTCCGCCCGGCCCATTCGTCGCCGACCCGCACGGGTCCGCCGCAGTTTTCGCACTCGAAGTGGATCATGCTCGTGTGACGCCGCCCCGGGCCCGTCGGGGGCCCGAGCGCATCCGGGCGTTATTCTACCCCTGCAACACTCAGAGGGCGACCACGGCGCGGACGCATTGACCGGCCGCGTCGGGGTCCCAAGGCCGGTCGCCGGGGAACAGGGCGATCTTCCCGTGGTCGTGGTAGGTTCCGAAGGTCGCGGCGCGTTCGGCGATGGGCTCGAAGCCGGCGGGCGTGGGGCGGTGTCCGAGCAGGAAGTACTCAACCCCCAGCGTCCCGGCGAGGTCGTCGAGCTGCGCGTCGGTTTGGTCGCGGCCCCAGGTCCACTCGTAGGCCGGACCGCCGCGGACGAGGTCCTCCTCGGCGTATCCGCTGTGCTCGAGGATGTCGCAACCGGCCTTGTCCATCCGGTGCGGGCTGGGCAGGGAGTGGGACATCCACACCCCGCCGGGCGTGCGGACCGCGAGGGGCAGGGCGAGGAAGAACTCCGCCATCGCCTCGAGCACCTCCCCGGCGTCGTCGCCGAAGGCGTAGTCCACGCCGCGGCGGAAGTTCGCGCAGTAGCCCACGCCGTCCTTGATGATCTCGTTGCCGGTGACCTGGGCGATGTCGTGGTTCGCCAGGAGCATCAGGACGCCGTCGCGGTGCTGGGTCTTGAGGCGGGCCGCCCGGAGGAGCAGCTCGCCGCTGCGGTCGGTTCCGCTGCGGGCGTCGGCGGGCCCGTGGATGAGCTCCTGGAGGACGAGGCGGCGGGCGGGGTCGCCCGAGACGTTCGCGGCCTTGAGCACCCTGGTGAGGTTGCGGCGGTGTCCGTGGATGTCTCCGCAGAGCAGAACCTCGCGCTGCGGTTCGAGAGTCAGGACGTTGCCCTCGCGGCGGGGGTCGTCGCGGAACAGTCCGGCCGCGGTGCGGAAGATGTCGGCGGCGGGGCTAGGCATCGGTGCGGCGCGAGGCGAGCCCGTTGACCATCGTGTGGTGGATGAGTCCAAGGCGGGAGGCGACGTCCTTCATCCCGGCCGGGCGGTTGGAAGGGATGACCTCGATGCAGTCGAGCACCAGCTTGTTCAGCGGGGGCGGGACGTCCTTGTTGATCTCCATCGGGGGCTGGACCGCCATTTCGGAGACGAGCGTCACGGCGCCCTTCTTGGGCAGGTAGGTCGGAATGGGCTTGCCGGTGAGGGTCCAGTAGAGCGAGGCGCCGAAGTTGAACACGTCGGTGCGTCCGTCGAGCGGTTCGCGGCGGACCTGCTCGGGGGCGATGAAGTCCGGGGTGCCCTGGATCCGTTGCTTGATGGTCCCGATCGGGCAGCTCTGGCCGAGGTCGATGATCTTGACCCCCTCGCCGTCGACCACGATGTTGTTGGGCTTCATGTCCGCGTGAACGTAGCCCTGGGCGTTGATGTGGGCCAGGGCGTCGGCGACTTTCCCGAAAACCTCGGCAACCTTCGGGACCTCCTTCGGGCGCGATTCCTGCACCGTCTGCCCGGGGCAGTGCTCCATCAGCAGGCGGATCTCGCGGAGGGTGAACCACTTCTTGACCCGCTTGAGCTCGTGGACCTTGCGGACGTGGGGATGGTCGAGCTTCCCGGCCGTCTCGTACTCGGTCAGCGCCTGCTCGATGAAGCGCTGGTCCTCCTGGTTGTGGCGGACGACCCGCTTGAGCGCATAGCTCTCGCCGGTACGGTTGTTCCGCACCTCCCAGATGGTGCTCCGGGCCCCGCTGCCCAAAAACTGCATCACTTGGTATCCCGGGACTTGAAGGGTCTGAGGGGAACTCATGGTCTGCCCCACGGCGCGC
>CAYTQL010000073.1:0-10810 GCA_964439555.1 uncultured Planctomycetaceae bacterium
GGGCCTTCATGTCGAGCTGGATCGCGGTGATTCCGTTGACGGTCCCGGCGACCTTGAAGTCCATGTCGCCGTGGAAGTCTTCCTCGCCGACGATGTCGGTGAGCAGCAGGTAGCGGTCCGGGTCGTCATCGTCGTGGACCATCCCGATGCTGATGCCCGCGACGTGGTGCGAGAGCGGAACGCCGGCGTCCATCATCGCCAGCGACGCGCCGCAGATCGTCGCCTGCGAGGTCGAGCCGTTGGAGCCCAGCAGCTCGCTGACCACGCGCACGGTGTAGGGGAAGAGGTCTTCCTCCGCCTGGGGCATCACGGCCACGAGGGACTTCTCGGCCAGGGCCCCGTGCCCGATTTCCCGCCGGCCGGGCCCGCGGATCGGGCGGATTTCCCCGACGCTGAACGGCGGGAAGTTGTAGTGCAGGTAGAAGGGCTTTTTGATCTCTTCGCGGATGCCGTCGATGATCGTCTGGTCCCGCGGGGTGCCCAGCGTGGCCATCACCAGCGCCTGGGTCTCGCCACGGGAAAACAAGCAGGACCCGTGGGTCCGCGGGAGGACGCCGACGTCGATGCCCAGCGGGCGGATGTCCTTGGGCCCGCGCCCGTCGGGGCGACGCCCCTCGAGGATCAGCTTTCGCTGGATGCTGCCCTGGACCTTGTAGAACGCCTCGCTGACCTGCCACTCGGTATACGGCGGCTCGGCGTCTTCCGCGGCGTCCTCGGGGAAGTACTCGCCCATGACCTGCTCGCGGATCTCGCCGAGGCGGTCGTCGCGCTCGACCTTACCGGGGATCTGCTTGGCCTGGCGGATTTCGTCGCCGTACTTCTCGACGATCGCCTGCTTGAGTTCGTCCGGGATGGGGGTCGGCTCGTAAGTCTTCTTCGAGACGGCGTCGGTCTGCGCGGCGAGTTCCTCGATCATCTCGATGATCTGGCAGGAGAGCTGGTGGGCCTGGTCGAGCGCCTCGGCGACCACGTCCTCGGGCGCCTCGCGCCCGCCGCACTCGATCATGTTGATCGCTTCCTTCGGTCCGGCGGCGACGAGGTCGAGGTCCCCGTTGTCGATCTCGGCGAGAATCGGCATGGGGATGATCTTGCCCTCGGCGTAGCCCATCCGGGCCGCCCCGATCGGGCCCTGGAACGGCGCGTGCGAGAGCGCCAGCGCCGCCGAGGCGCCGATCAGCGACAGCAGGTCCGGCTCGTTCTCGCCGTCATAGCTGAGGGTGAGGCACTGAATCTGCACCTCGTCCATGAAGTCCGGCGGGAAGAGCGGCCGGATCGGCCGGTCGATCATCCGCATGGTGAGGACTTCCTGGGTGCTGGGGCGCCCTTCGCGCTTGAAGAAGCCGCCGGGAATCTTCCCGGAGGAATAGGTGGCTTCGCGATAGTCCACGAACAGCGGGAAGAAGTTGATATCCCGCTTGCTCGGCGCGCTGAGGACCGTGGCGAGGATGACCGTATCGCCGTACTGGACCCAGACGGCCCCGTGGGCCTGTCGGGCGACTTTTCCCGTTTCCATCGAGAGCGTGCGTCCGGCAATCTCCCGCTCGACTCGTGCGACCGTCTGCTCCGTACCCGTCATGATGTTCCTTCTTCCGCTTCCGCTGTCGTCAAAAACTCTTCTCTTCGCCTACCGTCACAGCACGTTGCCGCATCGGAGCGTCGCAGCGCGGAGTCCGCTCCGCCGCTGCGACGGAGAAAACCGTATCCCGCCCGGACGGCAGGCCCGGGGGCCCATGCGCTGCCCGGCGGGGGTCCCGCCTTTCCCCCCATGAGTTTGCGGCCTGTCCCGGGCGCTACTTGCGCAACCCGAGCTTTGCGATGATCTGTTTGTACCGCTCCGGGGCGGTGCGGGAGAGGTACTTCAGAAGACTGTTACGCTGCCCGACCATCTTGAGCAGCCCCCGGCGCGAGGCATGGTCCTTCTTGTGCGCCCGAAGGTGCTCGGCGAGGTGGTTGATCCGCGCGGTCAACAGGGCGATCTGGACCTCGGCGGAGCCGGTGTCGCCCTCGTGCCGGCGGTGTTCTTCTACGATCTGCTGCTTCTCGATTGTTTCAGCCATTCTCTCACCCGACCCGCCGTCGCCGTGTCTGGTCCCGCGGTCGCGGCAGGCAAAAACCAAAGACGTTTACCCGTACGAATCGATTTACTCTATCGACCGTCCCGCTCGCAGACAACCCCCTTTCCGGGGGAAAATCGACGCCCGCCGGCGCGGGTTCAGCTCAGCAGGTTCGTCACCGCCTCGACAAGCTTCTCCATGCGGAAAGGCTTGTTGAGGTACGCCTGGACCCCCTGCGCCTCGGCGTAGAGGCGGTGGCGGGCGCCCTCGTTGGCGGTGATCATCACCACGGCCGGCTTGGAGTCCGGGTCCTTGCCCCGGCGCAGGCGGTCGAGGACCAGGAAGCCGCTGCGGCGCGGCATGTTCTGATCGAGGATCACCAGGTCGGGCTCTTCCCGCTCGGCCAGCTTGATGCCTTCATCCCCGTTGGTCGCCAGATGGATCTCCGGGCCCAGGTCTTCCAGGGCCGCCTCGATCGCGGTGAGGATGTCGCGGTCGTCGTCCACGACCAGGATCTTCTTGCCTTCCAGCTCGCCTGACATCGGCGTACTCCTTGGTTGGTCACTTCGTGTGCGGAAACCCCACGGGTCCCATACTAACGCCCGGACGGGTCCGGTCAAGACGCAACCTCGCACCGCCCCGATGGACGCCGACGCCCGGCGGACGTAGAATGCTCGCCCGATGGCCAAGCAGTTCATCCGCATCTCGTTGGCGACCAAGCTTCGCCTGCTCTTCGGCGTCTCCGTGCTGGGGATCATCGCCGCGGCGCTGATCGTGCCCTGGTACTTCGTCGAGCGGCTGGCCGAGCAGAGCCTCGAGCGCCCCGCGGTCGAGCTGGCCCGGCTGCGGCGCAACGAGTGGGTCAAAAGCGCCCACGAGCGCGGACGCCACGCGCGCGGCGCCGAGAGCATGGTCCGGTTCTACGCCGCCGGTCCGGAGGCGGACGAGCGGGAGGGACCGCTGTTTCTCAGCCTGGTCGGGCGCGACCCGGCCGGCGGGCCGCCGCTGGACTACGCCGCCCGACAGGCGGCCAACGCCTTCCGCCGCGACCCGGACCAGGAGCTGGTGGTCACCCGCCTGGAGGATCGGGAGACGCCGCTGTATCGCACCTTTCACCCGGTCCGCGCAGGTCCGGCGTGTGCGGGCTGCCACCGCGAGCCGGCCGCCCCGCCGGCGCTTCAGTTCCAACCCGGGCAGTTCGTGGGCATGATCGAGTTGTCCCTGCCCGGTTCAGACGCCTCCGAACCGCTGGTCTGGTGGACCCGCGGGGCGTTTATCATCGGCGGGGTCCTCGCGGCGCTGCTGGCGTTCGTGCTCTTCTGGTTCATCACCTGGCGGCTGATTATCTACCCGGTGCGGGAACTGCGGGACCTGACCGACAAGGTCGCCGAGGGCGACCTGAGCGTCCGCAGCGGCATCCGCTCGGGCGACGAGCTCCAGCGGCTCGGCGAGAGTTTCAACGAGATGCTCACCGCCATTGCCGATCAACACGACAAACTTCGCGCCGCCAACCGCGCGCTGGACCTGAAGCTCAACGAACTGGCCGAGGCGAACGTGGCGCTGTTCCAGGCCAACCAGGTCAAAAGCGAGTTCCTTGCCAACGTCTCCCACGAGCTGCGGACCCCGCTCAACAGCATCATCGGCTTCGCGGACCTGCTCGGCGACAGCGACGACGCCCGCATCCAGCGCTACGGGACCAACATCGGCGTGGCGGCCAAGAACCTGCTGAACATGATCAACGACCTCCTCGACCTCGCCAAGATCGAGGCCGGACGGGCCGAAGTCCGGTTCGACAAGGTCGCCGTCACCGACACCTGTCAGACCCTCATCGCCCTGATGCGCCCCCTCGCCGAGAAGAAGCAGATCGCCCTCCGCGAAGAGGACGACCCGGGGCTTCCGCTGGTCCACACCGACGGGGGCAAGCTCCAGCAGATCCTCTACAATCTCCTGTCCAACGCGGTGAAGTTCACCCCAGCAGGGGGCGAGGTGACGCTCATCGCCCGGCGCGAAGGCACCGCCAACAGCGGGACCCGTCGGGTGGCGATCAGCGTGCGGGACACCGGCCCGGGCATTCCCGAGGCCGACCAGCAGCACATCTTCGAGAAGTTCTACCAGGTGGACCGGACCCTCACCCGCGCCTCGGCGGGGACGGGCCTGGGTCTGGCGATCGCCAAGGAGCTCACCGGGCTGCTCGGCGGGCAACTCCGTCTCAAGAGCAGCCCCGGGCACGGGGCGGAGTTCACCCTCACCCTCCCGGTGGACAGCGCGGAGGACGCCGGGGACGACGGCGTCGCAAAATCCCCGGCGAGCTCCTAAAGAGCGCCCCCCTCCGGCTCGATAACCACTGTAGGAGAGAGCGGTGTGTTACCGGCAGGTCCCGCGCCCATCCGGCAGTCCAACCGCAGGAGCCCGCCCATGCAGAACGTCCAGGTCATCGAGACCGAAGCGCCCCACGAGTTTTACGTCAACCTGCTCGAGAACCTCTACGACGGGGTCTACTTTATCGACCCCGACCGGCGCATCACGTACTGGAACACCGGGGCCGAGCGGCTGACCGGGCACCGGCGGGACCAGGTCGTCGGCAAGAGCTGCACCGACGACATGCTCCTGCACATCGACGCCGACGCCGCGGACATCCGCAGCGCCACCTGCCCGGCGATCGAAACGCTCGAGGACGGGAAGGTCCGCGAGGCCGACGCCTATCTGCGTCACCGCGAGGGGCACATGGTTCCCGTCCGTCTGCGCGTGGCGCCGATCCCCGACGCCGACGGGCGGCGCGTGGGCGTGATCGTGGTCCTCGCCGACCGCTCCGAAATCGAGGACATTCAGGCACGCTTCGGCCAGGCCCGGCAACAGGCCCTGACCGACCCGCTGACCGGGCTGTTCAGCCGCCGGTACCTCGAGCTCCGCCTCCAGAGCCGCCTTGATGAGCTCAAACGCTACGGGTGGAAGTTCGGGATCATCTTCGCCACCATCGACGCGTTCGACGAGATCGAGGAAGTTCACCCGCGCGACCGGGTCGAGGAGTTGATCGTCCTGGCCGGGCAGACCTTCGCGGCCACCTTCCGCTCCTTCGACACCATCGGGCGCTGGAGCAACCACGAGTTCCTCGCTGTGGTGCCGATTCTGAAGGATTCCGACCTCTACGCCATCGGCGAGCGCGTTCGCGGGTTGGTCGAGGAAGCGTACGTCGAGAAATCCGACCGGCTCGTGGGCGTGACGATCTCCGTGGGCGCCGCCGCGATGGACCCGCGCGACACCATCGAGGAGATGGTCGAGCGCGCCGGGCTGCACGCCGACGTCTCCGCCGAGGGCGGGGGGAACCGCGTGAGTTTCTAGGCGAGTGCGGCCCGCGGCTTGCCGGATGCGATGATCGCCCCGTAATCGCAGGGGGGGGGGTGAACTGCGGGACCGCGGCGCCGGTCCCGGCCGAAGGCTCGTCCATACCCGCGCGCAGGCCCGCCCGCTGCCGTTCTCGTTGACCCCCTCCCCCGCCGGTCGTATCATGCCCGGCATTATGCGATCGCTTTCGGGAACCCAACCGTCGGGCCGGCTTCACATCGGCAATTACTTCGGCGCCATCCGGCAGTACGTGCATCTGCAGGAGCAGGGGCACCAGTGCTATTACTTCATCGCCAACTACCACGCCCTGACGAGCATCAGCGACGCGAAGCACATGGAGGAGCTGACGCTCCACGTGGCGATGGCCTACATCGCCCTGGGCATCGACCCGCAGCGCAGCGTCTTCTACGTCCAGTCGGACATGCCCCAGACGACCGAGCTGTGTTGGGTGCTCAACACCGTCTGCCCGATGAGCCTGATGGAGAAGGGCACCAGCTATAAGGACAAGACCGCCCGCGGGCTGGCGGCCAACGTGGGGCTCTTCGACTACCCGGTGCTCCAGGCGGCGGATATCGTCATCGTGGACGCCGACGTCGTCCCGGTCGGGGCGGACCAGAAGCAGCACATCGAGATGACCCGGGACATCGCCGGCAAGTTCAACCGCACCTACGACTGCGAAGCGCTGGTGCTGCCCGAGCCGCACATCCTCCCGGAGGTCGCGGTGGTTCCGGGCATCGACGGGCAGAAGATGTCCAAGAGCTACGAGAACACGATCGAGATTTTCCAGACACCCAAGCAGACGAAGAAGCGCTGCATGCAGATCGTGACCGACTCGACGCCGCTGGAGGAGCCCAAAGACCCGGATTCCTGCAACGTCTTCGCCCTGCTGAAGCTCTTCGCCCCGGAGGACGAGCTGGCCGAGATCGCCGAGAAGTACCGCGCCGGCGGGTTCGGGTACGGGCACGCCAAGACGCGACTGACCGAGCTGATCAACGAGCGGTTCGCCGGAGCCCGCGACCGCTACGCCGAGTTGGAGAGCCGCCCGGACACCGTGCGGGACATCCTCCGGGAAGGCGGGCGCAAGGCGCGCGAGACCGCCGAGGCGACGATGCAACGCGTCCGGGAGGCGGCGGGACTCATCACCACGTACTGACGGGGCTTACTCGATCTCGAAAAGCCGCCACTGCTCGCCCCAGCCCGCGCCGCTGTACTCGGTCCACCCCGGCGGGGTCTGCTCGCCGAGGACCTCCGGGCGGAGAACCACGTACCAGACTTCGGCCCCGGCGAACTCCGCGCGGTCGGCCAGCTCGGCCGCGAAGGTTTCGACCGCCTCGGGCTCGATCTGTCCGCCCGGGGGATGCAGCAGCGTTTTCTGCCGCTCGATGCGGTCCAGCCACGTGCTCAGTCGCGCGGGAGCAAGGTGGTAGACGAACGCCGCGTCCTCCTCCCCGCCAAGCATGCTCCGCCGGGACCACATCCGCAGGGCCGGCTCGTCGAAGATCACCACCGCGTCGGTCGGGGTATTCTCGCGCATCCACACCCCCAGCCGGTGGAGTTCCGTGCGGCTCGCGCGCCGCTCGGCGAGTTCGTGGACCCTCAGCGGGCGTTCCTCGGGCGGCAGGAAGGCGCTCGATAAGCTGTACAGCTCGTGGCGGACGTAACGGAAGCTGTCCGAGGGCAGCACCCACAGCGCCAGGAGCACGCCGCAGACCGCCCGCAGGGCTTTGCGGTGATGCCGCACCAGGCGGAACAGCGCCGTCAGGGACGTAGCGAACAGCACGTAGAGCGGAAGCATGATGAACTTCGAGGCGTGGAGGAAGTCCATCACCGGCGGCGGAGCGCCCAGCGCCCAACCGATGAGCTGGCTGAGCCCGGAGAACCCGAAAGCCACCACCGCCGCGGCGATCAGGAACCAGACCCACACCCGCCCGTTGCGGACGCGGAACCGCTGCACCCGCGCCAGGACGCCGAGCACCGCCACGCCCAGGGCCCCGGCGTAGGGCAGCCATTCGATGAGCCCCTCGAAGAGCATCGGGTAGAACGCCACCACCGAACCGACCTCCAGCGCCCGGAGCACCGGACCGGCCGAGAGGTCCGCCCCGGAGAGCTGCGCCGCCCGCAGCGCCAGAAAGTACCCCGTGTACGGCAGCGCCCCGAGCAGCGCCCCCGCCCCGCACGCCAGCGCCGCGGCGAGCGCGTGCGGACGGAACCGCCGGTGGGCGACGTAGGTCAGCAGGAGAATCAGCGTCAGGTTCATCGCGCTGACCAGGTGCAGGTTGCCCAGCAGCCCGATTACAAAAAACACCCCCACGAGCTGCCACCACTGACGCAGGTTCCGCAGGAACCCCAGCACCAGCAGCGGCGTCAGCGCCACGAACAGCCCGGCCGGGACGATCGAGCCGACCGCGCCGACGCCCCAGAACGCGCGCCCCGGGGTGTAGATTACCGGGAGCGAAAGCACCGCAACGAAGACGGAGACCGACCAGCTCCGGCACTGGCGATAGAGCAGCGCGTACATGCCCAGCAGGTACACCAGCGCCGCCAGCGGGGCCATCAGGCGAAACGGCAGCAGCAGGCGGTCGTACCCCCCGGGGACCAGCACGACCTCGAGCATCGCCTGGAAGATCGGGGTGTGGAAGCGGTAGAGCTCGCTGGCGCCGAAGATGGGGTCGTGCGGATACAGGTCCGGCTGGGCCCGTTTCAGCGCGGCCGTGGCGAGTTGCACCTGGCGATCGGAGATGTGCGCATCGTGCAGCGCCACCGCGCCGACGGCCAGGGCGACCGCCAGGAGGATCACGAACGCCAGGGGATGTCGGGCGCGGGGAACCGGTCTCATGGAGTATCGACGCGGCCTCGCGGCGCGCGGCCGACGGGGTCATCTCGTGCCGCCCCGCCGGTCCGCACGCCCGCGGCGGGGGTTTCGGTCAACCGACGCAGATCATATAGTGCCCCGCGAGCCAAGGGCAACCATGGAACCCGGGCATGAGCGAGCCGGCGAGACCTCTCGAGACCGACCTGCTGTCCCGCGTGGGCGGGCTGATCGACGCCCATGCGCTGCTGCCGCGCGGGGCGGGCGTGCTGGCGGCCGTCAGCGGCGGGCGCGACAGCGTGGTCCTGCTGGACATCCTCCGCCGCCTCGCCCCGCAGCGCGGCTGGCGTTTGACGGTGGCCCATCTCGACCACGCCCTGCGGGCGGGCTCGGCCGAGGACGCCCGGTTCGTCGCCGAACTCGCCGGGCGATGGGCGCTGCCGGTGCGGATCGAGCGCCGGGACGCCCGGGCCCACGCCGAACGCGACGGCGAAAGCCTGGAAACCGCAGCGCGGACGCAGCGATATGCCTTCCTGCTGACCGCCGCCCGCGACCTCGGCGCGCGGTACGTCGCCCTCGGGCACCACGCCGACGACCAGGCGGAGACGGTCCTGCACCGGATCGTCCGGGGCACGCACCTGCGGGGCCTGGCGGGGATGCCGCTGCGGCGGGCGATCTCCGAAAGCGAGGTGACGCTGGTCCGCCCGCTGCTCCGGACGCCGCGAAGTGCGATCGTCGCCTTCGCCGTCAACCGCGGGCTCCCATGGCGAGAGGACCCGAGCAATGCGGAGCTCGACAACAGCCGGAACATGATCCGTCACGAGGTGCTGCCGCGGCTCGCCAAGCGCCTCAACCCCCGTGTGGACGAGGCCCTGCTGCGCCTGGCCGCCGCGGCCGGGGAGGCCGAGGCGTTCCTCGCCGAACGCGCCGCCGAGCTGCTGGAGGGAACCGAGGCGGAGGTCCGCCCGCTTCGGGAGGCCCCCGCCCTGCTCCAGCGGATGGCGCTGCGCGAACTGCTGGAGCGGAACGGCGTGGGAATGCGGCACATCGGCGCCGAGCACATCGAGCGGCTGCGGGCCCTGCTGGCGCCCGCGGGCCCGGCCGGGGCGTCTCTGCCCGGCGGGGTGGAGCTGCGCCGCAGCGGGATGCGCCTGCGGGTGGTCGGTCCCGAGGAAGGCTGACCCGCCCTACCGCCCGGAGACCTTCGCGGGTTTGAGCCTGCGGATCCGGGCTTTCAGCTTGCGGATCGCCTGCTCGTTCTCGTGGCTCTGGGTGCGGAGTTTCCCGGCGAGTTCGTCGGCCTTGAGCTTGGCCTCGAGCGCCTTCTCGTAGGCGTCCCTGGCCTGCTCGTAGGCCTTCCGCTGCGCCTCGGTCCGTGCCCGCTCGACCTTGTCGGTGTGCCGCCGGGCCTCCTCGCGGACCTTGCGGACGGCGGCGACCTTCTGGAGCTCGCGCACCTTCGGATCGGCCGCGGCGACCTCCTGCTCGATCCGCTGACGCCTCGGTTCGGCGGCCTGCTCGGCCTTGCAGGCGGCGGCGATCTCCTCGTCGGTCTTTATCTGCTCATCGAGGGCCTCGCGGGCGGCCTTGATCCGCGCGGGGTAGTCCGCCATCTCCTCCCGCGCGGAAAGCTCCTCCCGGCGCTTGTCGTAGCGGCGCCGCAGCGAATGGCGCACATGCTTTTCGCACCTGGTCAGTTCGGTCTCGAGCTTCTCGAGGCGTTCGGCATCGCTCATCTCGTTGAGGGGAACGGGCTCGTCCTGTCCGCCGGCGGGCACGACAGTCAGCAACAGCGCCGCGCAGAACGCGAAGACCAACGACCGGTGCATGGGGGGGCTCTCCTTGTGGGCAAAAACGAAAGGACGTGGGGCCCCGCTGGGGCCCGGTCTGAGTCTTGAACCCACCCGAAACGCGGAGGCTCTGGGAGATCGCCCCGAAAGAGGGAGGCTACGCGACCGGGTTGAATTCGAGGCGGTTCCGCCCGGCCTCCTTCGCGCGATACAGGGCGCGGTCGGCCTGCTGGACGAGGGCCTCGGCCTGCTGCGGATCGGGCTCGGCGGTGCTGACGCCCCCGACGCTGACGGTAATCGAAAGTTCATGTCCATCGGCCAGGAACAGCTCGGACTCCAGGCTCGCCCGGACCCGCTCGCCCAAATCGCGTGTCTGTTCGGCGTTGCATCCGGGCAGGAGGATCAGGAACTCCTCGCCCCCGTAGCGCCCGACCGAGTCGTACGCCCGGACCGCCTCGGACATCCGGGCGGCCGTGCTGCGGAGCACGGCGTCGCCGGCGGCGTGCCCGTGGGTGTCGTTGACCTTCTTGAAGCGGTCGAGGTCCGCCAGCAGCAGCCCCACCGATCGGTGCTCGCGACGGGAGCGGTCCAACTCGGTCTCCAGGGCTTCCATGATGGCCCCGCGGTTCCAGAGGCGGGTAAGCGGATCGCGCATCGCCTCCTCGCGGACCTCCTCCCGCGCGGCGATCAGGGCCACTTCGAGCTCGATGATCCGCTTGGCGGCGCGCAGGCGGGCCTGGAGTTCGCCGGAATGGAAGGGCTTGGTGACATAATCATCCGCCCCGGCTTCGAGCCCCTCGATCAGATCGTCCTTC
>CAYTQL010000074.1:0-10776 GCA_964439555.1 uncultured Planctomycetaceae bacterium
GTCGGGTCCAACGAGCGGCGGCGGGTGGACGTGCGGGTCATCAGCGCCACCAACTCCGACCTCGCCGAGCGAGTGGAGAACAAGGAGTTCCGCGAGGACCTCTACTTCCGCATCAAGGGCGCGACGATCGAAATCCCGCCGGTGCGCAACCGTCGCGAGGAGATCCCCCTGCTGATCGACTTCTTCATCCGCCGGGCGAACGAGACGCACGGGACGAACGTCAAGGGCGTCGCCGCCGACGCGCGGCGGGCCCTGATGAGCTACCCCTGGCCGGGCAACGTCCGCCAGCTCCGCAACACCATCGAAAACATGGTCGTCCTCGCCGCCGACGAGAAGCTCACCGTCGAGGATTTGCCCCCCGAAATTCACAAGCCCCCCACCGACGTGACCCGCGAGCAGTTCGGGCAGCTCGCCGGAATCAGCCTGGAAGAAGCCGAGAAGGAACTGATCCGCAACACCCTGCGGATGGTCGCCGGGAACCGGGAAAAGGCCGCCCGCATCCTCGGCATCGGCGAGCGAACGCTCTACCGCAAGATCAAGGAATACGATCTCAAGGAGTAACCGATGCGCTTCAGAGGCGGCGGCGCTGGCGGCGCAGAAGAACTGCGACGTCGCCGACGTGCCCGTCGAGCAACTCCGGGCCTTCCTCCAGAACCACGGCGCAACGGTCCCCCCGACGGAGGCACAGGCCGGCGCCTGAGAAGGCAGCTTTCTCGCGAACCGCCCCGGTCGTGCGCGCATCAGATACGCACCGTCCGCGTCGAACGGTGCAGCACTCACATTGAGCTTCCCGGCGCCCTCAGCGGCGGCGTCGGCGGAAGAAGACCAGTGCGGGGGCGAGGGCGATGAGCACCGGCTCGGGGACCTGCGTGATCGTCAGCACGCCGTCGGCGGGGTTGTAGCTGCCCTGGTAGGCGCTCGTGGGGAACAGCAATTGGTCGAAGTCGCCCGCGAAGCTTTCGGCGTCGAAGAGGTTGTAGCTCCCGGGCGCCAGCGTCCCGTCGTCCAGGACCGCCAGGGCGCCGTCCTGGCTGAAGACGCCGCCGATCTCTGCCTGAACCGCCTTGGCGGAGGATGCAGCGCCGAGGACGATCTCGAACAGCGCCGTATCGGACAGCGTGGCGTCTCCACTGATCTGGAGCATCGCCTCCGCCGCGCCGGCGGTCTCCGGGCCGATCGTTCCGTTCCAGTCCCGCTTGTCCACGCCGCCGAGCTTCACCCGCCCGGCCGCGTCGAGCGAGACGATGCGGTGGAGGTTGTCCGTTCCGTAGGACTCGCCGGTCCACCAGTTCTCATCCAGCGGCCAGGTGTAGCTGTGGAACTCGACGGCCGCGCCGTCGGCGACCTGGACCGCGAGGTTCTGCCCGGACTCTGTGCTGAGATAGTAGTTCGCGTCCTCCTGGGTCGGGTCGGAGTTGAACTCGACGCTGCCGGCCTGGACGTCCAGGGTGGTGTCCGGTCGATAGCCCTGAGGCGCACCGCGCCCGATGACCAGCGTCCCGTCGCCGAGCTTGGCGACCGTCGCCGCCGCGTCGGCGCCCCGGCGGGTGCCGAAGCCCACATGCGGGCCGACGACGCCCTGCTCGTAGGCGGTGTCGCTGACGATCTCCAGCCCAGCCGCGACGTCGAGCGTCCAGCTCTCGTACCAGTAGATTCCGCCATCGTACATTTGCGAGTTCGAGCGGACCTTCCAGGTGGAGGCGTCCCCGGCGGCATTGCGGTTGAAGACCAGCAGCCCGTGGTGCGTCTCGTGCTGCGAGCCCGTCTTGTCGGTGGTGTACTTCCAGACCGTCGGAAGATTCTGCGAGGCGTTGGTGATGTACGTGCCGCCCTTGACGCTGAGCGTCGAAAGCCCGCCCTGCGGGTCACCCTGCGAGCCGAGATCGGCGTTGTACCCCGCCTCCGCTTCCATCGTCCCCGTCCCGTCGCTGATGAAGCTGAAGCTCTGGGCCCGGATCAGGTCCGACCACTGATTGTTGATCTGCGCAGGGGCGCCTAGGACCACCTTCCCGTTGTTGACCGCGCTGAAGGCGTGGTAGGCGGTGATGTCGCTGGTGCTCCAGGTTCCGCCGAAGTTCAGCGTCGTTCCGTCGGCGATCAACTGCGCGGCCTTGTTGAAGTTCGTCGGGTAGATCGTCCCGTCGAAGCTGTGACTCCCGGCCCCGCCGCCGAGGAACCGCACGCCGTGGCCGTCGGAGAAGTCCGTGTCGCCGGAAGACATGCGAAGCGTAACGTTGGACGAGCCGGTCATCGCGCCGGTGACCGTCAGCGTCCGGTTACCGATGTTCAGCACGTACCCCGCGGCGGAGAACGCCACGTCCCCGGCCGTGAGGCTCTCGGCAAGGTTCACGGTATCGGCCGGGGCCTCGAAGGCGGCATTGTCGCCGTTGGTGAAGGTCGTGCTCAGCGCGCCGGGATCGGTGACCCAGTTGGCGGTGGCGGTGTCCCAGTCGTCGTTCCCGGCCTGGGGGGACCAGACCAGGTCGTCCGCGCCGCCCGGCGACCCGAGAAGCAGAATCACCGCACCCAGCACGAACAGCGCCCGCAGCGTTGCGTTGGACATCTCGACCTCCTGAGTGTGCCCGGCTTCGCCGGTGAGCCCACGGAACCCGTGGACACTCGGCCCGAGCCGCGCCTCCCGATATGCATGGCTCACTACGGTTCAATGCTACCGGGAGTTCGGCGTTTGGTCAATAGCCTGTCGGCTCCTGTGAGCCCGCGGGCGGGCGGTTGGCTTCCTCGAGGGCAAGCATGCGCTGCTTCTGGGCCTCCCCGCCCGGCGCGGAGAACCCGCCCGGACGACCGCTGGCGTAGGTTACGCGGTGACAGGGGACCACCAGCGGGGTGGGGTTCTGGGACATGCAGGTCGCCACGGCGCGGGCGGCGTCGGGGCGTTCGATCCGCTTGGCGAGTCCGGAGTAGCTGACGGTCCGGCCGTAGGGAATCTCCCGCGCGGCGCGAAGGACCATGCCCGTGAAGCTCCCCGGGGCGGGCAGGTCGCAGCGGATCGGCGAGAAGTCCACCGGGTTGGCGTTGAAGTACGCCCGGGACAGCTCGATCAGTTCCGCGAAGGGCTCCTCGCTCGGCGCGGCGTTGGGGTGCTCCCACGCCAGCAGCGCCTGGAGATCGTCCCTCTGGTAATGCGGGAGAACGACGCCGCAGATTCCCCTCTCGTTCGCCACGGCGCCCATGGGGCCCCAGGCGGTCGGCCAGGCGGATCGATACGTCGCGGTAGATTTCTTCTTACCCATGCCGCGGAGGATACCGCGGGGCGTAGTGTCCGGGCAAGAACGGCCTCAGAGACGCCGGTTCAGGCCACCTCGGCCGGGTCGCGCTGGGCGATGCGCTGGAACTCGGTGACCTTCTGGGCGATCAGTTGCATGGCTTCCTGACCTTCGGGGGTCTCCATGAGCCCGACGAACTGGAAGCCCAACAGCGCCATCTCGCCGTCCGGCTGACTGTGGCGGTACTGGGCGTCGGCGAAGATCGACTCGTCGGCGGCGCCGAAGACGATGCGGACTCCCACGATGTCCCCCGTCTCCAGGCAGCGGGACGCCTCGGCGCTGCTGCGGACCTGGAAACCGCCCGCGCTGAGGTCGGAGAGGCTTCCGTGCCAGACGGGGCGTTCCGGGCTCGTCCCGGCCGGCTCGGCCAGGATGCCGCCGAGCCAGAAAGACGCCCGGGTGATGCAACTGGCCGGGACCGCCGCCCGCTGGTACGCGCGGCGCTGGAGGCGGCTCATCTTCGAGGGCAGGCAAATCGACATGACGGGGATCTGCGACCCGTCGCGCAGGCGGTAGCGCCCGACACGGGCGACGGTGACCATCGCGGTGTGCTTGTGGTGCTTGAGCTTGAAGCTCAGCCCGATTTTGTCGCCCGGGGCGAACGTGTACTCCGCCCCGTCCCCGTCGCGGGTAGGCAGCTCGACAAGGACCCGCTTTTCCTGCATCGCCACGAAGTGCGAATGCATGCTCAGCCACCGGCTGCCGGCGCGGATCGTGACCGTCAGCGGGATTTTCTTCTGCGCGGCCCCGTCGAAGGCGTCGCGGAGCTGCTCTGCACTGAGTTGCTGCAGTGCCGGCATATTGGTCACCACCCCGTAAACGTGCGGACAGTCATGGTGTCAGTTGTTTCGGTCGCTTTCGGGGGCGACTTGAGCACCCGTCGCCGACGGCGCGGGCGCCGCGGCGCTCTCGGCGATCTGCTCGCGACGGGCCAGTTCCTCCTGCATCTGCTCCGCCTTCGGCAGGCGCGGGCCCGCCAGGACGAAGTACAGCCCGGGCAGACCCCAGGTCATCGGCACCAGCCGCGCCAGCATCGCCAGGACGAGAATCTCGCTGGGGCTGGTCTGCGGGCTCTGGAAGAAAGCTACGAAAAAACCCTCGATCAGGCCAACGCCCCCCGGCGTCAGCGGCACCGCCCCCAGCGTGTAGATCAGCGGGATGTAGACGAAGTAGCTGTAGACCGGGGTCTCCAGCCCCAGCCCGATTCCCAGCAGCGCGATCGACCCGATCCACGCCACGTGCGCCCCGGCCGTAACGACCACCGCCTTGGCCAGCGCCGCGGGGCGTCGGCGGTAGAGCCGAGCCGCGTCCCCGGCCGCGGCGATGTGATGGGCGATCGGCAAACGACGATAGAGCTTGTGGAGGTGCAGCAACCGGCGGAACCGCCCGCTGAGCAGGAACGCCAGGGCGAAGATCACCCCGCAGAGGATCACCGCGGTGGTGTACGCCGGGGTCTTGAGCCGCTCCCACGTCCCCGCGCCCGTCGCCAGGACCACCGTGAGCATGACCGACGCCATCAGCACCAGTTCGGTGAGCCCGAGCAGGCGGTCGGAGAAGATGCTCACCAGCACGGCCGGGACCCGCCCGTGCCGGCGCGAGACGTAATACGCCTTGACTACGTCGCCGCCGACCGTGCCCGGGACCACGACGTTGAAGAACTGTCCGAGCATCGTCAGCCGCAGCGCCTCCAGCGCCGGAATCGGGAACTCCTGGATCCGCAGCAGCACCCACCAGCGCAGCCCGATGACCACCAGGCCGATCCCGAAGCCCACCAGCCCCCCCACCAGCAGCCAGGGGTTCAAGCGCCTCAGGCTGGAGGCGAACCCGTCGCGGATGACCCGCTGTTCGGCGCCGGGGAGGGTGCGGAAATCCTCGATCGGGCGGGTGCGGACCTCGCGGGCCCAGGGGAGCCCCCGGGAGACGGTCAACTCCTCCGGCGCGTCGGGCGACGGGCGGACCTCCAGCACCGACCAGGTCCGCCCCTCGCGGTCTTCGGCGAAGTCCCGCCAGTGCACCTTGGAGAGCACCCAGCTCAGCAGCGCCGCCGTAAGCAGCAGCTTGATCGACAACGCCAGGATTTTCTTCGTTCGCTGGGTCACACGGCCTCGCCGCCCCCTCCGGCTGGGTGTGGATCGGATCGGTCCGGACGGACGCCCCGACGCAGGCGTTCAGCCCTTCTCGGGCTCCTCGATCTGCTTGACGGCTTCGAGACGTTCGCGGATCGGCAGGTGCTGGGTGCACTTCTCCTCGCACGCGCCGCAGAGGCTGCACGCGGCCGCGTTGTCCGGGGAGAGGTTCCAGTGCCACTTCAACCGCCCCCACAGCGACTTGTCCGAATCGTGGAGAATCCGCTGGTTGTAGACGTCCATGAGCTTGGGAATCTCCACGCCCTCGGGACAGGGCAGGCAGTAGCCGCACCCGGTGCACAGCTCGTTGAACTCCCGCCCCATCGCGGTGCGGACCTCTTCCTGCCGCGCGGCGGACCAGGGCTCGAAGCCCTCGACGGCGTCGACGGCCTCGTCGATGTGCGCTTGGGTGGTGAAGCCCACCAGCGCGGAGGTGATGTCCGGATGCGAGACGTTGAAGCGGATCGCCGCGGCGGTGACGGAGGGGTCGTCGGGGCCCTTGAGGAAGCGGAGTCGCTCGGCGTTCTGCGGGATCATCCCGCCGCCGAGGGGGTTCATGGTGACCACGCCGAGGTCCATCCGTCCGGCGGCCTGAACGGCCTGTTCGCGGAAGGCGGCGTTGAGGGCGCAGTATCCGAGCGTTACGCCCTCGAAGGGTCCCTTGTCGAGCACGTCCGCCAGTTCCGTTCCGCCGAGGTGCGAGCTGACGACGACGTGGTTGACCAGCCCTTCCTCCTTCGCCTTGAGGGCCTCGTCGATGGCGCCGCCGTCCTGGCGCTGGTCGTACTGACCCGGGTGGACGAGGCACCAGATGTGATAGAAGTCGATCGTCTCGACGCCGAGGCGCTCCAGCGACCGCTCCAGGTCGGCCCGGAGCTTGCCCGCCTCGGGCTTGTTCGACTTCGTCGAGCAGTAGAACTTCTCCCGGTCCATCTGCCGGAACGCCGCACCCATGATGTCCTCGGACTTATCGGCGCAGTAGCCCGGGGCGGTGTCGAAGTAGTTGATTCCGCGATTGTACGCATGGAGAACGATCTCGGCGTTGGCGTCGATGTTCTGCGGCTGGGCGAAGCGCATCCCGCCGAAGGAAACGACGGTCACGTCCTTGCCGGTGCTGCCGTACGGCTTGGTCCACATGGGGAGGTCCCTTCTGCTGTTGGGCCCTGGCGCGGGAAACGAAAACGGGATTGTAGCGCGCCCGCGGGCGCTCTGCAAAACGTTATGCCCGGGTTTGCGGACGGCGTCCGAGGCGTTTTGCGGGTTCGCGCCCTGCGCGGGTCGTGCTAGAATGGAAGCGTCGAAGGAGTCTTCGGACGTGCCCCAGGAGGTGTGCCCGTGGTTCGACGGAACCTGAAGCGCAAGATGCGGATGATCCTGCTGATCATCCTGAGTTTCGCGGCGATGTGCTGAGCCCCTGACCGGCTCGGCGGATACCCCACCCGGACCTCGCCCGCAGTGTTCGTCCGCTGCGGGCGTTTTGCTGCACAATGCCCTCCGGCGCCTGGGGCGCGGGCATCACGCCCGCCGCACCGCGGGGGGATAACCCTTTGCACCGTCTTCGTTTCGGCGCTATCATCCCGGGGACGCCAATGAGGATCCCGGCATGGTCGCCGAGCAACCGCTGATCCTGGTCGTTGGATCGATCAACATGGACCTGATGGTCCGGGCGCCGCGCATGCCGGCGCCCGGAGAGACGCTGATCGGCTCTCGGTTCAAGCTCTCGCCCGGAGGCAAGGGGGCGAACCAGGCGGTCGCCGCGGCGCGGTTGGGCGGGCGATGCGCGATGATCGGGATGCTCGGGGACGACTGCTTCGGGCAGCGCCTGCGCGAGCGTCTCGTGGCCGAGGGCGTGGACTGCTCAGCCGTGGGGACCAAGCCCGAGATCGCCAGCGGAACCGCGACGATCATCGTGGACGACAAGGGGGAAAACAGCATCATCCTCGCCAGCGGGGGCGACGGGGAACTATCGCCCGACGACATCTTCGCCCGGGAGGCGTTGTTCCGCCGGGCGGACGTGATGGTGATGCAACTCGAGCTGCCCCTGCCGACGCTGCGTGCGGCCGTCGAGGTCGCCCGCCGCCACGGGTGCAGAACGATCCTCGACCCGGCCCCCGCCCCGGCGCGCGGCGCGCTGCCCGAGGCGATCTACCGGGTGGACATCATCTCGCCGAACGTCACCGAGGCGCAGATTCTCACCGGCAAGAACGCCCTGGAGGAGCGGGTCGCCAAGCACGTGGCGATGGACCTGATCGACCGCGGCGCCCGCACGGCCGTGCTGAAGCTCGGCGCCCGCGGGTCGATGGTCGTCATGGACGACGCCCACTTCTACCGCGTGCCCCCCTACCCCGTGAGCATCCAGGACACCACCGCCGCGGGCGACGCCTTCACGGCCGCCCTGGCCCTGAAGGTGGCCGCCGGCGAGTCCGTTCGCGCCGCCGCCCGGTTCGCCAACGCGGCCGGGGCGCTGGCATGCACCCGCCTCGGCGCCCAGGACGCCATGCCGACCGCCGACGAAGTGCGTATGCTGATGGATGACCACCCGGGCCAGGCCAGGTGAACAGTGAAGCCGTAGACCAGCAGAGCAGCACAGCGCGACACCGGCGTGCGGGAGAGATCAGATGAAGGCGGGCGTTTTCACGGGAACAGGGCAGATCGAGCCGCAGCAGTTGGAGACCCCCTCGCCGGGTCCGGGCGAGGTGCTGGTGAAGGTCGCCGCCTGCGGAGTCTGCGGGACGGACTACCACATCCACGCTGGCGAGTTGACGGCCGGGGTCGTCCCGCCGGTCGTGCTGGGACACGAGATCGCCGGGACCGTCGCCGCCTGCGGCAAGGGCGTCGAGGCGTTCGAGGAAGGGCAGTTCTGCGCCGTCGATCCCGTCATCGGCTGCGGGGTCTGCCCCGCCTGCCGCTCGCACCGCCCGAACCTCTGCATGAGCCCGAACATTATCGGCTACAAGCTCAACGGCGGCTTCGCGCAATACCTCTGCTGCCCCGCCGGGCAGGTCGTCCCGTTGAACGACCACGCCGGCCCGGCCGGGGGCGTGCTCTGCGAGACGCTCGCCTGCGTCGTCAACGGGTACGACAAGCTCGCCCCGCGCCCGGGCGCCAGCGCGATGGTGCTCGGCGCCGGGACGGTCGGGCTGCTCTGGGGGCTCCTGCTGCGGTGCTCCCCCCTGTCGTTGAGACTCCAGAGCGAGCCGGAGCCCTACCGCCGCGGGCTGGCGGAGGAAATCTGCATGGTCCACCATGCCCTGGACAGCGCGGATCCCGACCTGCCCGCGAAGGTCCGCGACCTCACCGGCGGCGGCGTCGATTACGTCATCGACGCGACGGGCAACCCCCAAGCCGTGCAGCAGGGCATCGAACTGCTCGCCGACGGCGGCACGTTCATGATCTTCGGCGTCTGCCCCTCCGACGCCGAGATTCGCCTCAACCCCTTCGAACTCTACAACAAGCAGGCGAGAATCCTCTCCTCCAAGATGCCCCCGGGCACGCTCGACCGCGCCGTCCACCTGATCGAGGCCGGACTGATCCCCTCCGAGCAGCTCGTCACCGAAACGCGTCCTCTCAGCGACCTCGGCCGGTCCGTCGCCGCCTTCAATGAGCACCGCAATACCCAGGTCAAGGTCGCGATCGACCCGTGGGCGTGAACCGCGGGTTCCGGGCGCCGCCTCGCGAAACGTGAGCAATGGCGGCGACCGGGCGAGCAGGACGGACCGGCCTACGGGATTGCTGCGGAACCCCGACCGGTTACGCACGCCGGTGGCTGCAGCTCCCGCCGTCAATCCCCGTCCGCGGTGAGCGTGGCCGCTACAATGCCCCGACGTGGTACCGTGAATCCCGCAGAGCAGGGGCCGCCGATGATCGACCCGAACCATGACCTGACGCCGCAGACGCTCCTGGGCGCGCTCCAGCGTTTCTGGGACCTCTCCGGGCACAAGGTCCGCCTGATCGAGGCGGAGTACGACGCCTCGCAGGGCTCGCCGGTGTTCACCGTCGAGGGGCGCTACACCACACGCGGGTGGACCGAGTGGACCCAGGGCTTCCAGTACGGCAGTGCCGTGCTCCAGTTCGACGCCGCGGGCGACGAGGCGATGCTCGAGATCGGGCGACGCGGGACGGTCGAGGTGATGGCCCCGCACGTGACGCACGTGGGTGTGCACGATCACGGGTTCAATAACGTCAGCACTTACGGCAACCTCCGCCGGCTGATGAACGAAGGGCGCATCCCCGAAGACCCGTGGCAGCGGCGGTTCTACGAACTGGCGCTGAAAGCGTCGGGAGCGGTCCAGGCGCGGCGGTGGACGCCGATCGACGCCCCCGAGCTGGCGACGCTTGATCCCGAGCCCGGGTTCATCTGCTCCTTCAACGGGCCCCACTCGCTCTTCGCCGACACGATCCGCTCCTGTCGCGCCCTGGCGGTCAGCCATCAGCTCGGGCATGTGCTCCAGGGGGAACACGATCGCCGGATCAACCTGCTCGAACGCCTCCTCGCCCACGCCCGCAGCACGGCGAAGTACAACGTCTACTTCGGTGAGGGGCGCGACGCCTTCGACGTCCGCGGACGGGTGGCTCACGAGAGCATCTTCAACACCAACGACGGGCGGTACCGCTGCCCGAACTCGCAACAGGGCTACTCGCCGCTGACCACCTGGACGCGCGGGCTGGCGTGGGTGATGACCGGCTTTGCCGAGCAGCTCGAATGGCTCGCTACGCGCGGCGCCGACGAGTTCGAGCCCTACGGCGGGTACGGAAGGGTCCGAAAGCGGTTCGAAGAGGTCGCCCGGGCGACATGCGATTTCTACATCGCCAACACCCCCACCGACGGCGTGTGCTACTGGGATACCGGCGCACCCGGACTGTCGCAGATGGGCGACTACCTCGACCGCCCGGCCGAGCCGTTCAACGACCACGAGCCGGTGGACTCCTCCGCCGCCGCGATCGCCGCGCAGGGGCTGCTCCGGCTGGGGCGCGTCCTGGGCGAACGGGGCGGCGTTTACACGGCCGCCGGGCTGCGAACGCTGGCGACGCTTCTGGACGAGCCGTATCTCTCCACCGACCGAGGCCATCAGGGCCTGCTGCTCCACAGCCTCTACCACCGCCCCAACGGCTGGGACCGCATCCCCCCGGGCGAATCCGTGCCGTGCGGCGAGTCGAGCATGTGGGGCGACTACCACCTCCGCGAAGCCGCCCTCTACGTCCAGCGGCTGGCGAAGGACGAGCCGTACCTGACCTTCTTCGGGTGAGCCCGGCCGTTCGTTCCTCCGCCGCATGAAGAGCAGGCTTCGCCGCCCGCCGGGGCCGGGGCTCCGTCGCTCGCGGAACGAACTCGAGCTCCGGAACGGCGCGGGCGATCGAGGCGTGCT
>CAYTQL010000075.1:0-10458 GCA_964439555.1 uncultured Planctomycetaceae bacterium
AGGCTGCTTCTCCCCCCAACATAAATTTCCCTTCGCATGGGCTCTGGACCGCGACGGGGCCCCGTTCCGATAAACGTCAAACCGCAGCATGGGCAGTCCTGTTCTCGCGCTGATCCCGACCCGGCCGCGCCGGTGAACCGATGCTCATTATAGGGATGCCCCGCGGACCCGCAATGCCCGCAGCTCGCTCGAGGCGGGGCCGCGCCGACGCCCCGGGCGATACAATTCCCCATCGGGGGCGTTGAACTGTGGAACCTTGACAGCGTGTCGCCCCGACCGTGGTGACGCGGCACGCCCGACCAACCGAACAAAGGAGTCTGCAATGACACGGCGAATTGCCTTGGGGATTGTCTGCCTTCTGACCGCCGCCTCTCTCGCGCCGGGCGCTTCGCCGGACGAACTGGGCGAGCAACTCTCCGCCGAGAGCGCCTCGAAGCGCGTCGCGGCGGCGAAGCAGCTCAAGGAGATGGGCTCGGACGCCGTCGCGGCCGCCGGGGCCCTGGCCGAGGCGCTGGACGATCCGTACTGGGACGTCCGCAAGCAGGTGGCGTTGGCGATCGGACGGATGGGCGCGGACGCCAAGCCGATCGTCCCGGAGTTGACCGAGCAGGTTGCCTCGGACGATCGCCGGTTCCAGATCAGCGCCATCGAGGCGGTCGGGCTGATCGGCCCGCCCGCTGCGTCGGCCGCGCCGGCGCTGGTGGAGCAGGCGACCGCCGAAGCCCCGGGCGTCGGGAACCTGAAGCTCTGGGCTGTCTGGGCGATGGGGCGGTTGGGCCCGAAGGCGGCCGAGACCACCGCCGCGCCCTGCCTCAAGATGCTCAAGAGCCGCAACAATCGCATGAGCAACGCCGCCGCCCGCGCCCTGGCGCGCATGGGCGAGACGGTTTACGACGAGCTGTGGAAAGGCGCGAAGGACGGCCGTGCCCGGCGCGACGTGGCGCGGGTCTTTGCCTCCGGCGGCGCCGAGAGCATTCCAATCCTGATCGAGAAGATCAAGACCGGGGACGGGCACCACCGCGACGTGGCGGTCATCGCCCTGGCGCAGATCGGCGCCCCCGCCGTGGAGCCCTGCATCGCGCTGCTCAGCGAGAAGGATCATCACGTCCGCGACGCGGCGGCCGAGGCGCTGGGCCGGATGGGCCCCAAGGCCGCGGACGAGCTGATCGCCGTACTGAAGGCGGGCGAGCAGCCGGCGGCGCGGGCGGCGCTCAGCGCCCTCGCCGAGATCGGCCCGGGCGCCCGCGAGGCGGTGGACGAACTGGTCGTGGTCCTCAAGGGCGACGAGAAGGACATGATCCGCCCGGCCCTGCGGGCCCTGAGCGAGATGCGCGGCGCCGCGAGCCCCGCGGCCGAGGCGGTCGCGCCACTGCTGAGCCACGAGGATGCGAACGTCCAGCGCGACGCCGCCCGGACGCTGAAGGAGATGGGCAAGGGAAGCAAGCCGGTGCTGGACGAAATGATCGCCGCGCTGAACAGCGTGAAGCACCGAGACGCCAAGCGCGACCTCGCCTACGCCCTCTCCCGTCACGGGGAACAGGCCGACCAGGCCGTCGATGAGCTCACCAGGCTGTTGGACGCCGAAAACGGCCGGGTCCGCGAAGCCGCCGCCCGCGCCCTCGGCTCGATCGGCCCGGCCGCGAAGCCCGCGCTGCCGAAGCTCAAGGAACTCGCCGCACAGGAAAAGGGCCGGGCGAAGGATGACGCAAAGAAGGCTATCGAACGCATCCGGCCGGACGAAGAGGAGTAACGCCGAACATACGCCACGCCCGACCCGGATGGGCAAGGCAGGCCCGCCGCGGCGCCGGCGGCGACGTGGCTCGCGCTACAGCAGCGGCTCGATCAGGCGGACGACGGATTCCCCGGCGCGGCGGAGCGGGCCGGGCTCGGGGAGGCCTTCGTCGCAGCGGGGCTTGAGGGCTTCGACCCAGTTGGCGACGGTGCGGATGTCCTCGAGGCTGTAGAGCACGGCCATGCTCTCGAAGTTCAGGAAGAAGCTGCGCACGTCCATGTTCGCCGAGCCCACCAGCGCGATCGACTCATCGGCGATCACCGCCTTGGCGTGCATCAGCACGCCCCGGTAAAGCCAGATCCGCGCCCCCGAGGTCTGCAACTCGCGGAGGTACCGCCCGCGGGCGATGTTCACCACGTGGGCGTCCGAGTTGGCGGGGGTGACGATCTGCACGTCCAGCCCGCGCCGGCAGGCCAGCAGCAGCGCCAGTTGCAGCGGCTGGTCGGGCACGAAGTAGGGCGTGGCGACCCACAGCCGCCGGCGCGCCTCGTACATGGTGGTCAGCGCGGCGGTGTAGAGCGGGTCGCCCGCCACGTCCGGGCCGGAGGGGACCACCTGCACCATCGTCCCGTCCGAGTGGTGCTGCGGCTCGACGGTGGGGATGTCCTCGCCGGGGGTCCCGCTGGCGAAGGTCCAGTCCGCCTGAAAGATCTTGAGGTACTGCGCCGCCGCCGGACCGTCGAGGTCGAACGACAGGTCCACCCAGCGGTCCTCCTCCGGCTCGGCGGAGAGATATTCCAGCCCGATGTTCCGCCCGCCGGCGAAGGCGCAGCGCCCGTCGGCGACGACCATCTTGCGGTGGTTTCGCAGGTCGGTGCGGATGCGAAACGGCACGTGGATCGCGGGCATGAACCGCACCAGCCGCGCCCCCGCGTCGACCAGCGGACGCCAGAAGCCGCGCCGCCGGGTGCAACCGATGTCATCGAGAACCAGCCGGACGTCCACGCCGTCGCGGGCCCGCTCGATCATCCGATCCCGGACCGCCTCCCCCTCGGCGTCGGCATGGAAGATGTACATCTCCAGGCACAGGCTCCGCTCGGCCGAGCCGATCAGCCCCATCAGGGCTTCATGGGCCTCGACGGGCGTCCAGTGAATCCGGATGCGGTTGCCGGGGGAGGGTCCGGCGACCCCGGAGTTCCGCAGCACGCGGTCGACGGGCCCGGCCTCGGGAGCCTCGCCGCCGGCGACCTCGGCGAAGCTCAGCGAGCGCTTCCGGCGCCGCACCTTCCGCAGCTTCCGGTACCCGAGGCTCCAATACAGCGCCAGGCCCAGATACGGCAACAGCAGCATCGCCAGCAGCCACGCCGTAACCGTCGCCGGGTTCCGCTTCGTGCGCATCATGTGGTAGATCGACAGGATCAGCAGTACGAAGTCGATCACCACCGCCGCGTAGGTCAGCGTGACCCAGTCCAGCTTCTCGATCAGGAAAGTCAGCGTCGCCTCCCCGTAGAACCGCTCGAACCGTGCCTACACTATATCGGCGCATCGGGGGCCCGAACATCGCCCCGGCTGGGGGAATGTTCCACACCAGATGACGCCGTGACCCGGGAGCGCCGGGAAGCAACCCCAGGAAAGCTCCCCGAGCCCGCGGGCCCGGTCCTTCCCGAATCGAGGGATCGCCGACGCCGCTTTCGCCAAAAAGAGGCTTTCCCCGGCGGGTCGGATGAATATAATCCATCGTCCTACGTTTCCCTGTTTTCAGGACCCCCAACAGAAGAGAGAGCCCGATGCCCCTGATTCCGATGCGCGTACTGCTGGATCACGCCGCCGAGAACGATTACGGCGTGGCCGCCCTGAACGTCAACAACATGGAGCAGATCCAGGCGATCATGGAAGCCGCCCGGGAAACCGACTCCCCGGTGATCATCCAAGCCTCCCGCGGCGCCCGAAAGTACACGAACGACAACTACCTGCGGCACCTGATGCTCGCGGCCGCGGAGCTGAACCCGTCGATTCCGATCGTGATGCACCAGGACCACGGCAACAGCGCCGAGACCTGCTTCAGCGCGATCGAGAACGGGTTCACCAGCGTGATGATGGACGGCTCGCTGGATGAGTCGGGCAAGACTCCCAACAGCTACGAGGACAACGTCAACGTCACCCGCCAGGTGGTGGAGAAGGCCCATTCGCTCGGCGTCAGCGTCGAGGGCGAGCTGGGCACGCTCGGCGGGATCGAGGACGGGCACGGCGCGGGGCTCTCCGAGGAGGAAGCCCAGGAACACCTGACCGATCCGGACCAGGCCGGACAGTTCGTCGAGGAAACCGGCGTGGACGCCCTGGCCGTCGCCATCGGCACCAGCCACGGCGCCTACAAGTTCACCAAGAAACCCACCGGCGACGTCCTGCGGATGGACGTGATCGAGGAGATCCACAAGCGCCTCCCCAACGCTCACATCGTCATGCACGGCAGCTCGTCGCTCCCGCAGGAGCTCCGCGAGATCATCAACGAGTACGGCGGCGACCTCAAGCCCGCCTACGGCGTGCCCGTCGAGGAAATCCAGCGCGGGATCAAGCACGGCGTCCGCAAGGTCAACGTGGACACCGACAACCGCCTGGCGATCACCGGCGCGATCCGCAAGGTCTTCCATGACAAGCCTGAAGAGTTCGACCCGCGCAAGTACCTCGGGCCCGCCCGCGAGGCGATGAAGGAGGTCTGCAAAGAGCGGATGATCGCCTTCGGTCAGGCCGGCAACGCCGGAAAGGTCCCCCCCAAGAGCTGCCAGGAGATGGTCGACTTCTATCTCGGCAAGTCGTAACCCGCCGAGAGACCGACGCATTCACCGGGCCCGCGGGCGCAACAGCGCCGGCGGGCCCGGCGCTTGCGCCGCGAAGCGCAGTTCGTGCGAACCGGTGGGCGTTTCGGGCGTCCAAAAAGATTGCCCAGGGCTCGTGCGCGCGAACATCCAACCCCAGTCAAAGGAGCGAACCATGCGACGCTTGATTTGCCTTGCCTGTCTGTTGTGCCCCGCTCTCACCGGTGCGGCCGATCAGAAGCCCGCCCCGGAGGAGTCCAAGGTCCCCGAGTACTGCCGGCAGCTCATCGACGCCTACAACGAGGCCGATGAGCGCGCACGGTTCTTTGCCGCGGCGGGGGTGGACAACGAGCTGACGGCCGAGGAGTACGACGCCAACGCCAAGGAGGGGGTCGAGAAGCCCTTCGTCCGCCCGTACGACTCGTGGAAGCGCTTCAAGGCGGCCGACAAGGACGGGAAAGGGCGGATCGACTGGTTCGAGGCAAGCAATGCGCGGGACGCGCTGCGCAAGCAGGTGCTGGAGCGATTCGACGCCGACGAGGACGGAAAGCTCACCGGCAAGGAGCGGACCGCCGCCAACGCCGCCCTGCACGCGGGCAAGGTCCGCCTGCCGTCGTCGCGACGGATGCGCCGGGGCTGGGCCCGTGCGATCGAGAAGTACGACGCCGACGGCGACGGAAAGCTCTCCGACGCGGAGCGGACCGCCGCCACCGAGGACTTCCGCAAACGCCGGGCCGAGGCGCGACGGCGGTGGATCCTGAGGCGGTACGACACCGACGGCGACGGGGAGCTCTCCGAGGAGGAGAACGCCAAGCTGGAAGCCGATCGCGCCGCGCGGGCCAAGCGCCGCGCCGAACGCCGCACCGCGATCATCGAGAAGTACGACACCGACGGCGACGGGACGCTCTCCGACGCCGAGAAGCAGGCGGCCCGGGAGCAGTGGAGGCAGCGGATCGCCGAAATGCGCCGCAAGCAGATCGCCGCGTGGGACACCGACGAGGACGGGAAGCTTTCCGAGGCCGAGAAGGAAGCCCGGCGTAAGGCCCTCGCCGCCGAACGCCGCCGCCGCCGCGAGGCCGCGGACACCAACGACGACGGCGAACTATCCCGCGAGGAACGCCGCGCGTGGTTCAAGAAATACCGCGCCAGGTTCGACGCCGACGGCGATGGGGAACTCTCCGACCAGGAGCGGCAGAAGATGGGCGCCGACTGGATGAAGCACCACATGCGCATCCGGACGGGCGGCTGAGCGGAAACGACGTTCGCCGCGGAGGTCGCCGGGCCGAGAAAGGCAGCTCACGGCGGCCGAAAGCCCGGGGTCTGGATATCGTTCCGTGGGGCGTTATGATGGTGAACTACGCCCAAGGCACAGTCACGGTCCGTGATTCGGTCGTTCGGGGTGCTCCGCGACCTCCGTGCCTCCGAGGCGAGCGTTTCGCCGTCGGTGCGAGATTGAGGTAAGGACCTCGGAGATGTCCATCAAGATTCGTTGCAGCGGGTGCACCAAGAAGATATCGATCGACGAGGCCTTCGCAGGCGGGGTCTGCCGCTGCCCGTACTGCAAGGAGACCAACTTCGTCCCCGGGGACATCGGCTCGGGGCAGATTGCCCGCTCTGCGGGCCCGACCGCCCGACCGCAGGCGCCCTCGCAGCGTCCCCAGGCCCCGGTCCGTCGTCCCGAAACGCCCGCTGCCCCGGAGGCCCCGGGCGCGCCGCAGACCCGCTCCGGCCAGGCCGGCGGACGCCACGAGGGCGAGCCGAAGCACATTCCCATGGCCAACCCGGTGCGGCTTCAGGGCATCGTCAGCATTGTGCTGATCGTGCTGATCGTCGCCCTGGTCGGGCTCAGCGTCTACCTCATCTACACGATGGTTTCGGACAGCGACGGACCCCCGCCGCCCCCGACCGAGACCGAGTACGCCAACCCCTTCCAGGCCGACGACGGGAACGTCCAGACGCTCGGGGAGGGCGAGGCCGCCGTGGCCGGGTCGCTGAAGTTCGAGCCGCCCGTGGTCTACGTCATCGACGCCGGGTCCTCCATGCGGGCCACCTACGACTACGCCCGCACGATCGCCCGTATCTCGCTCGGGACGCTCGACGACGGCGATAAGTTCACTGTCCTCGTCGCCTATGCGCCTCCGGTGGATTTCGATGCACCCATGGAGGAGATGATGAGCTCGACCTCCGAGCTCAAGACCTTCGCCCCGAACCTGACCGCCAAGTCCGATCGGACGCCGCAGAAGGTCGCCGAGTGGCTCGGGGGCGTCCGCCCGGGCGGGTCCACGAACCTGCTCGAGGCCCTGCGGGCGGCG
Source organism: uncultured Planctomycetaceae bacterium (assembly GCA_964439555.1). Classification (GTDB taxonomy): domain Bacteria; phylum Planctomycetota; class Phycisphaerae; order SM23-33; family SM23-33; genus CAYTQL01. The sequence goes on from CAYTQL010000075.1 coordinate 6,858, forward strand.
ATCGCCCTCGAACCCGAGAGCATCGTGCTGCTCGCCGCCAAGCCGGTCGAGGACGCCATGCCCGCGGCCGAGGAGGCCAAGAGCAAGGGCATCCGGGTCATCACGGTCGGGCTCTCCGGGGCCGATTACATCGTCGAAGGGCTCAAGACGCTCGCCGAAACCACCGGCGGCGTCAGCCGCTCCATGAGCGTAGCCGAGCTCGACCAGTACCTCAGCGACACCAACTGACCCGACCGCACGGAGGCAAGATGATCCTCATCGGAGAGAAGATCAACGCGACGCGCAAGTCCATCGCCGAGGCGATCACCGCGCGCGACGCCGAACACATCGCACGCACCGCCCGCGACCAGGCCGAAGCGGGGGCCGACTATCTCGACCTCAACGGCGGCGACCCGGACGAGAAGAAGGAAACGGAGAATCTGCTCTGGCTCGTCGAGACCGCCCGTTCAGCGACCGACCTGCCCCTGTGCATCGATACGGCCTCGGCGGCCGCGGCGGATGAAGCCCTCTCCGCCGCCGGCGACGGGTCGATCCTCAACAGCGTTTCGATGGAGTCCGACCGCCTGGAGGCGGGCCTGGAGGTCGCCGGGAAGCACGAGTGCAGCGTCGTGGCGCTGCTGATGACCGACGACGGACCGCCCGGAGGCATCGCCGACCGCGTCGAGCGCGCCGCGGAACTGATCACGCGGCTGCGGGACGCGGGCAAGTCCGACGAGAAGATCATCGTCGACCCCTGCTTCCTCCCGCTGGCGTCCGACCCGGCCGGGGCGCAGAACATGCTCGCCTCGGTCCGGGCGATCCGCGAGCGGTTCGGGGAGGTCCACGTCGGCGGGGGGCTGAGCAATCTTTCCCACGGGCTGCCCGCCCGGAGGTGGGTGAACCTCGCCGCCCTGTGCATGGCCGTCGCCGAAGGGCTGGACGCCATCATCGCCGACCCGTGCACCGAGGGCGTGGTCCCGCTGATCCTTGCTGCCGAGGCGCTCGCCGGACGCGACGAGTTCTGCATGAACTACGTCAACGCCCAGCGGGAAGGGAAACTCTGAGCCGACCGGGCCCGCCCGCGGCGCAGTTCCGAAGAGACAGGCGACGATGATTCCCTGCGCCTCACGCGCCGATTCGGGTGTTCGTGCCCTGTGCCCTGTATCCTGCTTTTCGCGGCACAGCCGCTGCGCACCTGACCATTGCCCCGCCCCCGCGGGGGTGCTACATTCTCGGCATGTCCACTATCGCCCGCTCACGGATCGAGCAGAACCTTCAGGACATCCGCGAGAAGATCGCGACGGCGTGCGACCGCGCGCGCCGGGACGTCGGGGAGGTCCACCTGGTCGCGGTGACCAAGTACGTTGGGCTCCCGGAGATTCGCCACCTGCTGGAACTGGGGCTTTACGACCTGGGCGAATCGCGGGCCCAGCAGCTCACACGCCGCGCGGGCGAACTGTCCGAGGCGTTGGACGCCGACGGCGTCGAGCTGCCGCGGTCGGTGCGGTGGCACATGATCGGGCATCTCCAGCGGAATAAGGTCAAGCATGTGCTGGAGGTGACCAACATCGTCCACTCGGTGGACTCGCTCCGCCTGGCCGAGGAACTCAACTCCCGCGCCGAGCGGTCGGACCAGCACGTGGACGTCCTGCTCCAGGTCAACTGCTCGCAGGAGGAGCAGAAGTACGGGGTCGCCGTCGGGGCGTCGGTCCACCTCGCCGAGATGATCACCACGCTCGACCGACTGCGCCTCGTCGGGCTGATGACGATAGCCCCCCTGAGCGACAACCCCGAGGAGGCCCGTCCGGCTTTCGCCCTGCTGCGGGAGCTGTTCGAGGAAATCCGCCACGAGAAGATCGGCGGCGAGTCCTTCCGCCACCTGTCGATGGGCATGTCGCAGGACTACGAGGCGGCCGTGGAGGAAGGCGCCACCATCCTCCGCATCGGTTCGGCCCTGTTCGCCTGAATCGAAGCTTCCCAAGCGCAGGGAGGGGTCGGCAGGGAGGGACGCCGCGCAGGCGGGCGCCGAGGCTTCATCGGCGGGGCGCCTCTACCGGGGTTTGGCGCTTCCTCCGCAGCGGTTCTTGGCGATCATCTCCCTCCGCAGCCCCGTTGGTCACGCCGCTGCTTTTCAGAGCTTCGGGAGCACCTCGTCCACCGGGGTGATCGCGACGTCAACCGGCCCGCGGGCGGTGGTGGTGTAGATGATGTACTTTCCGTCGGCGCTGAAATGCGGGTGGGGGTCGATGTGACAGGGACGCCACAGCGAGTGATGCAACTCGGGCAGGGGCATCTTCGAGACGATCGCGATCTGCTTCCCGGTCCGCCGATCCCAGAACCACACCCGCACCGGGCGATCGCCGGTGCGGTGGTAGGGGTTCTCGTCGGCGACGTAGTACCGCCCGGTCGGGTCGCACATGCCGTGGCAGCTCGGTTGGTCCCAGATCAGCTCCGCCTCGCGGCAACGCTGCGAAACGTCGGTCTCGTAGATGCCGTCGTTGTAGTCGCACCAGTTGATCTTCCCGTCCGGGGTCCACCATTCGTGGCAAGCCATGCAGTTGTGCCCGAACCACAGGTCGGGGAGCACCGGTTCGTAGCGCGTGCGGCGGGTGTTCATGACCCACTGGCGGATCTGCATGGAGAACTTCCATCCGCTGATCGGGTCGAGCCAGTGCCCGCGGTTGACCAGGAACAGCTCCGGATCGTGCGGCGACCAGTAGGCGTGATGGTGCTGGTCGGCGAAGCTCTCCAGCGGGGTTACCTCCCCGGTATGCCGGTCGGCGATGCACACCCAGAAGCGGTTGCCCACGCGGGCGTCCATCAGGAAATGCTTCTCGTCGGACGAAAGCGTCAGCCCGGTCGCGATGCGAAAGACGTAGCCTTCCGACGCGATCTCGTCGGGCAGCTCGGCGATCGGCTCCGGTTCGCCGTCGAAGGGCTGGCGGTAGATGCCCCGCTCGATGGTGATGTACGCCGCATCGCCGGACTCCGTCGGCAAGGGGTTGGCGCTGCCCAGGGAGTGCGGGAAGAGCTTGATCTCGGGCTCGGCCGGGTCCAGCCGGGCCGCGGCGACGAACTTCCCGCGCGACGGCGGGAACATCGGGAGGAACCACAGCCATTCGCCCCCGGCCGACAGGCTTGGCTGGATGAAGTAGTTGCCCCGCTGCACCGGTGCGACGCGCTCGGTGAGCAGGTAACTGGTGATCTGCGTTTCGGGGTCCGTCCACGGCGTGAAGTATGGGTGCTTCGAAAAGTCCGGCAAACCTACGTGCCTCCGGCTCTGAGTTTGTACGACGCGGCGATGATCTCCTCGGGCGCTTCGAGGTCCGGCGATACGCTCAGCACCCGCTCGATGCGGGCGACCGCGTCGCTGCGACGCTCGCCGAGCTGAACGAGCACGGCGATGGCTTCCTGGGCGCCCACCGACAGTTCCGGCTCCTCGGCAGCCCCGGGGGCCCGGCCGGTGACGTACTCGTCCACCTTTCCGTGCAGTTCGGCGACGACCGTCTCGGCCGTGCGCTTGCCGATCTCCGGCAGGGCGACCAGCGCCTTGGTGTCCTTGGCGGCGATGGCGTCGGCGATCTCCCCGGCGGGGCGGACCATCGCCCGCAGCGCCTTGCGG
>CAYTQL010000075.1:10468-10688 GCA_964439555.1 uncultured Planctomycetaceae bacterium
ATGCCCTTGACCGTGATGAACAGGCGGAAGAAGTCTCGGTCGGACTCCGCGTTGAAGCCGATCAGCCGCGGCGTCTGCGACCCGTGCGACGGGTCGCCCTCGATGTAGTGGATCGTGTGGAGGACCAGGTCGGTCCCGATGCGCCGGGCGAACCGCCCGACCTCGTAGGCCGGGACCAGCACCTCATACCAGAGCCCCGCACCGGTCGATATCAGGGCGG
>CAYTQL010000076.1:0-10684 GCA_964439555.1 uncultured Planctomycetaceae bacterium
ACGCAGCGGTTCGACGGCGCGGGGCTCGCCGATCTTCGCCAGCGCCTTGGCGGTCTTGTCCATCAGGTCGTAGTTGCTCTTCTTCCGCGGGAGCTTGAGCAGCTCCAGCAGCGGCTCGACGGCGCGGGCGTCGCCCAGGTCGCCGAGGGCGTCGACGATCACCTTGCGTCGGTTCCCGGCCAGGCGTTCGTACTGCTTGCGCTCCCCTTTGGGGACCCCCTTGAGGTCGATTTCGGTCTCCCCGGACTTCTCGAGCATCTTCAGAAGCGGCTCGACGGCCTTGGGGTTGCCCAGCGTCCCGAGCAGCTCGACCGCCTGGAGGCGGACGGCGAGCTTCTCGTGCTTCAGCGCGGGGATGACCTTTTCGGCGAGTTTCGGGTTGTCGCCGAACTCGCGGAGGGCGGCCATCGCAGCGGCCTGCACGCGCGGCTCGGGGTCGTCGAGCAGCCGGGCGAGGGCGTCGACGGCTTCGGGGTCCTTCTTGACGCCGAGGGCGAGCGCGGCGCGGGCCCGGACGGCGGGGTCTTTGTCCTTTGCGGCGGCGATCAGCGGTTCGAGGACCGGCCCGTCGTCGCGCTTGGCGAGCTGGTCGACCGCGATCCGGCGAATCTCCGCGCTTTCGTGCTGCGTCGCCTGGATCAGCAGCTCCAGCGTCCGGGGCGAGACGATCCGACCCAGCGCCACCGCCGAGAGGCGGCGGATTTTTTCGTCCTCGGCCGTCTTCATCGCCTTGCCCAGCGGCGGAACGGCCATGCCTTCCAGCTCCACCAGCGCCGCCAGGGCGCGCTCGGGGATGCTCGGATTCTTCGGGGCATGGCGGGTGTTGAAGCTCAGCAGGGAAATCAGCGCTTCGGCCGTCTTGGGGTGCTCGATGCGCCCCAACGCCCGAAAGATCAGCCGGTAGACCTTGTGGTCCTGCTTCTTGCGGTCCTTGGCGGCCTCGGCGACGACCTGGGCGAGCAGCGCCTCGACGGCGCGGGCGTCGCCGATCTTGCCGAGGGCGTCGATCGCCGCCATGCGGACGGTCTTGTCGGGCGAGCGGCTCAGTTCGAGGAGCTTCCCGGTCGCCTCGGTCGCGCGGAGGTCGCCCAGGGCGATGATCCCCGCGGCGCGGACTTCCGGGCTCTCGCTGTCCAGCGTGGGCAGCAGCTTCCGGTTGCTCTCGGGCCCGACCGCCACCAGCGCACTGGCCGCGGCGCTGCGCACGCCGGAGTTCTCGTCGGACAGCGTCGCGACAAGCGCGTCGATGGCGGAGGTCGCCTCCAGCGCGCCGAGGCTTGTCGCCGCGGCCTGGCGGATCTGCCACGCCTCGTTTCGAAGGCTCCGCAGCAGCGCCTTGACGGCGGTCTCGTTGCGGATGCCGAGTTCGCCCAGCGCCTCAACGGCCGCGAGGGCGACCTGCCATTCGCTGTCGCCGGCGGCGTAGGCGAGGGGTTTGACGGCCTGTTCGCTTCCGGTCTCGGTGAGCTTGTGAACCGCCTTGAGCCGCTCGTTCGGCGGGCGGGTGCGGAGCACCTTGCTCAGAGCGGCGATTTTGCGGGCTTCGGGGCCCTCCGGGGGCGAGTCGCATGCAGAGACCAGCAGAGTCGCGGTCGCGAGGACCGCCAGAAATCGGGTCTGTACTCTCATCACGTCCTTCCCTGGTTTCCAAGGCGCCGGCGGCGCTTACCGTAGTGAAACGGGCAAATCGCCTGCGGGATTCGCCACCGTCGCGAGGAAAGGCGTCACGGCGCCTGTTTGGCCAGGGAGCGCATGCGGACGAAGCGGGTAGCGTGCGGGTCGGCCGCCGCGGCCGAGACGCTCGGATGCTCGGTGGCGACGGTTTCCTTCGCCTCCTGGATGCGGTTGCTGGTCAGCGGGTGGGTCTGGAACATCTCCTGGAGATTGCCCCCCTCGGATTCGCTGAGGCTCAGGAGCACCTCGAGCAGTTCCACCATCCCGTAGGGGTTGTACCCCATGCGGGACATGTACTCGATGCCGAGCTGGTCGGCCTGGTACTCGGCCTCGCGGGAGTACTGCAACTGCTTCATGCCGAAGACGATCTGCGCGGCGGTTCCGGCCGCCTTGCCGCCCGTTCCGCCGATGACCGCCTGGAGCACCTCGGCGAAGACCTGGACGCCCATGGCGCGCTGGAGGGCCTGGACGTTGTGCTTAGCGGCCACGTGCGCCACCTCGTGCCCGAGCACGGCCGCGAGCTGCCGCTCGTTGTTCATGCGCGTCAGCAGCCCGCGCGTGATGAAGATCTTCCCGCCAGGCAGGGCGAAGGCGTTGGGCGTCTTGGAGCGGACGAGGGTGAACTCCCAGGGCATGTCCGGGCGGTGCGAGACCCGCGCGACGCTCTGGCCGACGCGATCGACGTACTGCTGCACGCGGGCGTTGTCCACCGCGCCGCCGAACTCCTTGCGGAACTCGGGGGAGGCTTCCTCGCCCATCTGGATCTCCTGCTCGCGCGAGATCAGCGCCAGCTCGCGCTCGCCGGTGACGGGGTTGTCGCTGCACCCGGCGGGCAGCACCAGCGCAAAGGCCAGCCCGATCAGCAGCAGGAACGTTCTCAGCGGGGATCGATTCATCGGATACTCCTTTCACGAGCGACGGATCGTTACGTCCGACAGTGTAGTCGCGCCCGGGCTCGAAGGCCCGTTCGTGAGACACCTCCGGGCGTGCAAGGTCAGCCCGGGAGCTTGGGTCCCCGCCGCATATGCGGGCGACGGAGCACCTGAATCGCCTGCTGTGCCGCGGTGCGGACGAGCGGGCTCTCGTCCTTCGTCGCCTCCTCGAGCGGTTCGAGGGCGGCTTCGGCGCCGCTGTGACCCAACGCCGCCGCGGCCGTGGCGCGAACGCCGGGCTCCTCGGCCTGGAGCCCCCGGAGCAGCGGGGCGAGGTCTTCGGCGCACATCGCGGCCAGGGCCTTGGCGAGCTTGCCGCGTTTCTTGCCCCGCAGCTCGGCGGCGGCGTCCAGCAGCAGCGGGGCCTGCTCCGACGAGAGCCGCCCCAGCGCGTGGGCGGCGGTTCCGGAGACGTAGAGGTTCTCCGAGTCGACCGCCTTGATCAGCGCCCGGGCGGCCCGGGGCCCGCCGATCTGCCCGACGGCCTTGGCGGCCAGGCTGGCCAGCGGGTTCTTGAGATCGCCCATGACCGCCAGCAGGGCGTCCAGCGCCTGGGGGCTGCCCAGGCGCCCCAGCGCTTCGACCGCGTGCTGGCGGACCTTCTCGTCGGCGTCGCGCCCGAGCGTCCGGATGAGCACCTCGCCGGCGACCGGGTCGCCCAGGACGCCGAGCGACCGGGCGGCCGCGGTCCGAACCCGCGCGGAGCCGTCGGTCTTGAGCGCCTCGATCAGGGGCTCGACGGCCTGGTCGCTGCCGAGGTCGCCGAGGCTCCAGGCGACCGTCGAGCGGAGACCGTCCTCCTCGGCGTCCTCGAGCAGCTTGATGAGCACCGGGACGCTCCGGGGCGCCTTGAGTTTCGCCAGCCCGGTCACCGCGGCCGAGCGGACCTCCGTCGGCGCGGCGCCGCGGACGACGTCGATCAGCGCCGCGGCGGCGTCGGCGTCGCCCACCGACCCCAGCGCCCGGGCCGACGCGGCGCGGACCTCCGGCGATGGGTCGTTCTTCATCGCATGCTCCAGCGCCGCCCGGGCGTCCTTCGCGCCGAGGGCGGCGAGCTGCTTCGCCGCGGCCGTGCGGACCTCCACCGCCTCGTCCGCCTTCAACGCCGCGCCGAGCGGGCCGGCCGCGGCGTCGGGGCTCAGCGCCGCGATCGCCCCGATCGCGGCGATGCGCAGGTCTTCCTTCGGGTCGTCGGTCAGGACGGTCCGCAGCCCCGGCGTCGCCTCGGCGTGCTCCTTTCGGCGGAGGAACTTCACGGCCCCGGCGCGGGTGTCCGGGTTGGGGCTGCTCAGCGCCGCCACGGCGGCGTCCAGTCCGGCGTCGCCGAGTTCGTCCAGCGCCATTCCAATGGCCGGGGCGGGGTTCTTCACGCTGTAGGCCGCCAGCAGCGCCGGGGCCGCCTTGGGATCCTCGATCTGCGTCAGGGCCTGGACTGCGACGATCCGGATGGACTCCTCCTTGTCGGTCGCGGCGGCGCCGAGCGGATCGACCACCGCGGCGGTCCCGACCTTCGCCAGGACGTCCACGGCCGCCTTGCGGATCGAGGGGCTTTCGTCGTCCACCATTGCGGCGACGGACTTCATCGCGGCCGGGTGCTCGCGAAGCTCGCCGAGCCCGACGATCGCGGCGATGCGGACCGGCGTCTCCGGGTCCTCCAGCAGCGATTGGAGCGTCTCGATGACGGCGGCTCTGCCCGTGGCCGCCAGCGCCTCGGCCGCGGCGGCGCGGACGCGAGGCGCCTCATCGGCCGTCGCCTTGGTCAGCGGTCCGGTGGCGCGGGGGTCGCGGAGGTCCGCCAGGGCGGTCGCCGCGCCCGCGCGGCGGGCGACGCTCTCGTGCGTCAGCGATTCGACCAGCGGGTCCACCGCCTCCGGGCCCATTTGCCCCAGGGCCCACGCCGAGGCGATCTGCACGGCGGCGTTCTCGCTGTCCAGTTGCTCCAGGAGGGCGGGCACGGCGTCGGCGTCGCCGATGCGTCCCAGCGCCTCGGCCGCCTGCTGCCGGACCTTCCAGACCTTGTCATCCAGCGCGGCGATCAGCGGCTCGACGGTCGCGGCGTCTCCCTGACGCCCCAGCGCCTGGGCGACCGCTTCTCGGACCTCGGCCTTCGGGTCCTTCAGGCGGGGGATGAGCTTGCGGACCGCGTCGGCGTGATCGCTGCGCCCCAGCTTCCGCGCCGCGCTGACGCGCCGGGAGGCGCCGGGGGCGTTGAGCTGCTTGACCAGCGCCCGGAATTCGCGCTCCTCGGGGGTCTTCGGGGCGCCGTCGTCGCCGGAGTCGCAGGCGGGCAGGAGCATCGCGGTCGTCAGCACGGCCGGGAGAACTCGAAGCAGTTGGTTCATCGTACGCCCTTTCGATCAGGAGCCGGGCCGGGCATTGCCCCGGGCCCGGAGCATAGGTTAAACAAGGTCATCCGGCGCCGGGGGTCGCCGCGTTTCGCGCTGCCGAGGATAGCGTTGAAGGAGTCCCCATGAAAGTCGCCATGCTGACCGGCATCCGCCGGATCGAATTGACCGAAACCGAGGCCCCGACCCTCCGGAACTCCGACGACGTGCTTCTGGCGGTCCGGACCGTCGGCGTTTGCGGGTCCGACATGCACTACTACCGCGACGGGCGCATCGGCTCGCAGATCATCGAGTTTCCCTGGTCGGTCGGGCACGAATGTTCGACCGAGGTGGTCGAGGTCGGCTCCGACGTGGACGACCTGGCGCCGGGCGATCCGGTTGCGGTCGATCCGCTGATCAACTGCGGCCGGTGCGACCAGTGCCGTTCCGGGCGCATCCACACCTGCCGCGACCAGGCGTTTCTCGGCTGTCCCGGGCAGGCGCCCGGGTGCCTCGCCGAGCGGATCGTCATGCCGCGCCGCTGCTGCTTCAAGACGCCGGCGCAGATGAGCATGACCCGTGCGACGCTGGTCGAGCCCTTCTCGATCGCCCTATGGGCGGTGAAGCTGGCGAAGCTCGCCGACGGGATGAAACTCGGGATCATCGGCGCCGGGCCCATCGGGCTCAGTGTCCTGGCGGCCGCCAAAGCCGCGGTGGACTGCGTCGTCTTCCAGTCCGACCTGCGGGACAACCGCGTGACCCTCGCGACCGCGATGGGCGCCGAGTGGACCTGCAACGCCGGGCGGACCCCCACGGGCGAGGCGATCCTCGAGGAGCAGCCCCTCGGGCTCGACGTGGTCTTCGAGTGTGCCGGGCAGCAGGAGGCGATCGACCAGGCCCTCTTGGCCTGCAAGCCCGGCGGGATGCTGGTGATCGTCGGCATCCCCGAGACCGACCGGATCAGCATGGACTTCAATCACCTGCGGCGCAAGGAGATCACCGCCCAGCCGGTCCGCCGGCAGAACGAGTGCGTGGAGGAGGCGATCGAGCTGGTCCACACGGGCAAGGTCGACCTCGACCCGATGGTCACCCATCACTACGACCTGGAGCAGACGCCCGAAGCCTTCGACACCATCGCCGACTACAAGGACGACGCGGTCAAGGCGATGATCCACGTCCGGCAAGACTGAACGCGTTCGGCGCGGTTGTACCTGTATGAATGCACGTCACGCAATTTCCCCGTCGAACCCTCGGCGGCGCTTCGCGCCGGCCGTCGCGCTGGTCTTGGCGAGCCTGGCGGGCCCCGTCGCGGCCGAGTCGCCGTCGGCGGAGCTCAAGAAGCTCACCGGCGCGCGGACGAAGGTCGTCTGGGTGCAGGACCAGTCCAAGCGCGGCCGGGACGTCTTCGCCAAGGGCAAGGACCTTTTGCTGATGGGCTTCGACACGGCCGGCGACGGCGAGCCCGCGCCGCTGCTCAAGAAGCGCGGAAACTACTACAAGCCGCTGATCACCCCCGACGGCGAGCGGGTGATCTTCTCCGACCGGCGCGCCAGGCTCGTCTACGTCGTGGACTTCGACGGGGGCGACCTCCGCAAGCTCTGCTCCGGAGCGGCCGCGGACGTCTGGGAGGACCCGGACACCGGGCATACATGGGTCTACGTGCAGGGGCGCAACGGGAAGCTCTTCACCCGCGCCGGGGACGGCGACGATCAGCCGATCTTCCGCCGGCGCCTGGACAAGCCCGAGATCAGCGAACTGGTCTGGAAGCGGACGCGGGTGGACATCGACAATTTCCAGCTCTCCCGCGACGGGACCCGGGCGGGGGGGCTGTTCCCCTGGCGGCACGGCGGGGTGGCGACGCTCCCGAACGAGTCGTGGAAGAAGCTGGGCGCCGGCTGCTGGACTTCGCTGGCGCCGGACAACAGCTACCTGTTCTGGATTTTCGACGGTCCGCACCGGACCGTCTACGTCTCCGAGGCGGACGGGTCGAGCCGCTGGAAGGTGAACATCAACAATGCCCCGGGCATCGACGGGTACGAGGTGTACCACCCGCGATGGTCGAACCACGTCCGGTTCATCGCCATGACCGGCCCGTACAAGGCGAAGAAGGGCGGAAACAAGATCCGGGGCGGAGGCCCGGCCGTGGAGGTCTACGTCGGACGGTTCCGCGGCGATTTCAGCGGAATCGAAGCCTGGGCCCGCGTGACGGACAACAGCAAGGGCGACTTCTACCCGGACGCCTGGATCGCCGGCGGACCGGACTCCACCGTCGCCGCCACGCGCCGCCGGACGCTGAAGGCCGAGCAGGAGCGCCCCCTCACGCCGCAGAAGCACTGGCCGGGCGACCGCGAGGGGCTCGCCTACGTCTGGGAGAACGTTGACGCCCAGAACGAGGTCATCCGCGACGGCAAGCAGATCCCCTGCGAGGCGAAGCTCCGTGGACGGGCGGTCTACGGACCGCACTTCGAAGCCCGGTTGGGCGGCGGGGCGATGACGGCGTCCGAAGCCGACGCCAAGCGCCTGCTGACCGAGTGCCGCGCGTCCGAGCGGATCACCGTCGAGGCGCTGATCGAGGCGGAGAACCTCGAGCAGGACGGGCCTGCCCGCATCGTGAGCTTCTCGAAGGACGCCCGGAACCGCAACTTTACGCTGGGTCAGTCGAAGAACCGGCTGGTCTTCCGCCTCCGCACCCCCCGGACCGGGGCGAACGGCACGAAGCCGCAGGTGACCCTCTCGGCGCTGGACACCAGACCTCACCACGTCCTGGTGACCTACCGCCCCGGGCGGTTGGCGGCGTACCTCGACGGCAAGCTCGTCAAGACGTCCGCGGAGGTCAACGGCGATCTGTCCAACTGGAAGCCGATGAGCCTGCTCTGCGGGAATGAGCTGGACGGCGACCGCGACTGGGCGGGGTGGATCGAGTGCGTCGGCCTCTACGCCCGTTACGTCGGGCCCAGGGAGGCGGCGCAGAAGGCGAAGCTCGCCCTCGCCCGTCTCCGGGACCGCGAGGATCCCCCGGAGGCCGAGGTCACGCTCAAGCTCCTCAAGGCAACGCCCACCCCGAGCGTCAAGAGCCTGGAGCAGTACAACCGGGCGCTGGTCGTCCACACGTGGGAGGTGGTGAAGGTCCATGACGGCAAGCTCAAGGGCAACCCGAAGAAGGTCAACGTCGCCCACTGGGCGATCCTCGACCGCAGACCGCTGGATCGGGCGTGGAAGCCCGGGCGGACCGAACGGTTGACGGTCGAGCCCAAAGCCCGGCACCCCCAACTCGACGCCGAACGCACCTTCGACGACACCGGCGCCTTCGACCTCCCCGTCTACTACGACCCGAGCCGGTGATGCCTTTGCTTCCTGGCAGGATGAAGGGGATGAAGAGGATAGAGCACGGCCGTGCGCCCGCGAGGGCGGGACGGTGTGCGCTCAGGCGACGCATGCCCAAAGCCGCTCCAAGCGCTGTCTTCATCCTGCCGCTGAACGCGAACACCCACGGCGTCCAGGAGCAGTAGATGGTCTTCAGCTCGCACCTGTTCCTGTTCTACTTTCTTCCGACCGCGCTGCTGGTGTATTACATTGCGCCGCGGCGGCTGAAGCACCTGGTGCTGACGCTGCTGAGCTACACCTTCTACGGATGGGCGAACCCGCTGTTTGTCGTGCTGATGTTCACCAGCACGGTCATCGACTACGTCTGCGGGCTGTTCATCTCCCGGCAGATCGGTCCGCGGCGGCGAAAGGGGCCCGTCCGCCCGTTGCGTTCCGACGAGCCGCGGACGAAGGCCCAGACGATCGCGCTGGTGGTGAGCATCTGTTCGAACCTCTCACTGCTGGGATTCTTCAAGTACGCCGGGCTGGTCACCCGGACCGTCAACGCCCTGGCGATCTCGCTCGGCGCTGCGGCCGATCCGCTCCTGCCGGTTCTCCAGATCACCCTCCCGCTGGGCATCAGCTTCTACACCTTCCAATCGATGAGCTACTCGATCGACGTCTACCGCGGTCACGCGGCCGCGATCCGCAACTTCATCGACTTCGCCTGCTACGTCAGCATGTTCCCGCAACTCGTGGCCGGTCCGATCATCCGCTTCCAGGAGGTGGCCGATCAGCTCCGCCACCGCACGCACACGCTGGAGAAGTTCTCGCGCGGCGCAAGCTTCGTCTGCCTCGGGCTCGCCAAGAAGATTTTCCTGGCCGATTCGTGCGGGAAGATCGCGGACATGGCCTTCAACGCCTCGGCCGTGGGATTGGCGGATTCCTGGTTCGGGGCGGTGGCGTACAGCTTCCAGATCTACTTTGATTTCAGCGGGTACTCCGACATGGCCATCGGGCTGGGGCTGATGCTGGGCTTCGTGTTCCCCAAGAATTTCGACAGCCCGTATCACGCGCAGTCGATCACGGAATTCTGGCGGCGGTGGCACATCTCGCTGAGCACCTGGCTGCGGGATTACCTTTACATCCCGCTGGGCGGAAACCGGAAGGGCGAGGCGCGGACGTACGTCAACCTCGCCCTGGTGATGCTGCTGGGCGGGCTGTGGCACGGGGCGGCGTGGACTTTCGTCATCTGGGGCGGGATTCACGGGGCGATGCTGGCTTTCGAGCGCGCCCAGGGCAAGACCAGCCCGTACCGGAGGCTTCCGCGGGCGCTGCGGGTGGCGATCACCTTCGTGATCGTGACTTTCGCGTGGGTCTTCTTCCGGGCCGAGAGCTTCCCGGCGGCGCTGGAATACTGCGGAAGCATGGTCGGGCTCAACGGGCTGGGCGTGACCGATCCGACCGGATCGGCGGGGCTGATCGCCGGGTTGATCTATCAACCGTTCTACCTGGCGATGTTCGCCGTCGCGGGGCTGGTGACCTGGACGATGCCCCAGACCTGGCACTTCACCCGCCGCCTGAACTGGTGGAAGATCGCCCTGATCGCCGTCCTCCTGTTCGCCGCGATCACGATGATGACCGCCATGAGCTTCAGTCCGTTTATCTACTTCATCTTCTAGCTGGGACAGGCAGAGATGAACAGAGATACGAACTCGTTGATTTGCCCGATTTGCCGCCCCGGGCCGTATCTCCGTTGATCTCCGTTCATCACAGGCGATAGCGAAGACCACATGCCGGAACGACCGAAGAAACTGACGCGGGAGGAAGTCGCCAAGCTCGAGGTCGGGCGGACGGACGTTCGGCCGGGGGCGGCGGTTGCGCTGACGGTGCTGTTCGTCGCGACAATGTTCGCGGTTCCGCTTGCCCAGCATGTTTACGAGTGGCGACAGTACGCCGCCGGGGAGCGGAACGACCCCTGGCCGGAGGCGTATCGCATCTTCGGCGCCTTCCCGCGGGCGCTGGCGGCGGGGGAGCGCTGCGAGGGGGTCCTCGCGCCGGTGCTGGCGGCGAACACCTCCCTGCTGCGGGACATCAACGAATACGAGACGGCCCTGGAGGAGGACTCGCTGCTCTACGACCGGCTGCTCCCGCCGGTGCAGGCGGTGCTCACGCGGTACGGCGGCATCGGCAACGAGCAGGCGTACGTCGGGCGGCGCGGCTGGTTGTACTACCGACCGGGGATCGACCACCTCACACTCCCGGGCTTCCTGAGCTCGGCGCAACTCGGCAAGCGCCTGCTGGAGAAGAACGAGTGGACGCCCCCCCCCCAGCCGGACCCGCGGAAGGCGGTCCTGGACTTCGCCGCCCAACTCCGCGCGCGGGGCGTGGCGCTGGTGTTGCTGCCCACGCCCGTCAAGCCGATGATCCACCCCGAGGGCTTCGCGGCGC
>CAYTQL010000077.1:0-10615 GCA_964439555.1 uncultured Planctomycetaceae bacterium
CGCCGGCTGGGTCCGGAGGATGTTGTAGACGAAGTTCCCACCTTCGGCGAGACGACGGATGACCTTCGCGGCGCGGGTGGACCATTCGACCGCCTCCTTGGGCTCCAGCGGTCGTCCGATGCCGGCCTTGGCGGCGGCGGCGATTTCGGCAGCCAGGCGCTCCTCGCCGGAGTCGGAGGGCGTCAGGATGACCTTCTTGTCCGCCTCGGCCAGGGCCCGGAGGGGGTCGCTGCCGGAGACCACCAGCACCCCGGCGCCCGCGAAGGCGGGGTCCTGGCGCATGGAGCGGATCGCGTTGATCGGCTCGGGACGCCCGGCGAGAACCACGAGGCCCACGCCGGCCTGCTTGCGAGCCTCGGCGAGCCCGCGATTGAGCTCGGTCGCCTGGAGGGGGTCATATCCCGCGGAGCGGAGAACCTTGCTGACCTTGTTGCGGAGGGCGTCCTCCTGGATGATCACCAGGGCGGACCGCTCGCCGGTCTGCCTGAGCGCCTCGTTGAGCACCGTCATCACCAGCTCGTGCCCGGGGGACCGCTCTTCCGGCTCGGCCATGGCGAGCACTTCGGCGGCGCGGAAGCGCACGGTCGGGTCGGGGTAGCTCAGGGCGTCGACGAGGGGCGGTGCGCCGGTGGCGCCCGCGCCGACCAGGCTCTTGGGCCCGGTGCTCTCGGCCAGGGCGTCCATGGCGCCGAGGATCAGGGCGCGGGTGTCGTCCTTGAGCCCGCGGGCCAAGACCGCGTGGAGGTACTGCGGCGCCGAGGCGCGGGCGTAGAAGTCCGCCGGGAGGCGCTTCGGCGGCTGAGTCGGGTCGGTCGCGCCCTCGGGGAGGTTCGCTTCCTTCCGCATGTAGGCCGAGAGCCACAGCGAAATCGCCGGGTAGAAGCTCTTGTCGTGCTCCAGGGTCTTGCGGGCGTACCGCATGGCGTAGATGTCCGCGAAAATCTCCCGCGGGACGGGCTTGTAGCTCAGACCCAGGTTCTCGGTCCAGAACCACACGTTGGCCGTGTCGTACCGGGCGTCGGGCTGGAGCGATTCGGCGTGGTAGTAATACTTCTCGGCCAGGTCGTAGTAGAGCTGGGCGGTCGGACGCGTCAGGGCGTCAGGCTGGATCGCCAGCAGCGCCACGCGGACGGAGCGCTTGACCTCGTCGAGGGTCTTCTCGTCCTCGTAGAGCTCCTTGAGCTGCGGAACGGCGTGGCGGTACTGAATCTCGCCGAGGGCGGAGGCGATGATCTGCTGAAGCCGGGCGTCGTCGGTCTCCAGCGCCTTGCCCAGCGGGCGGACCGCCTCCTTCCCGATCGCCGGGAGCACCGTCGCCAGTCGCTCGCGGTGGGACGGTTTGGTGTCGGCGTCGGAGAGCACCTGGATGATCTGCGGCATGGCGAACTCGCCGCTGAGCACCAGGCGGTCCTTGGCGTTGGTGTAGGCCCGGAGCCCCTTGCCAAGCCGCTCGATGGCGCGGGCGATCTCCTTCGGATCGGCGCGCAGGGCCTCGTAGCCCTTCTCCACCAGCTTGCGGACCTGCTCGACGACGGGCTTGAGCCCCTCGAGCCCCTCGCCGCGCTTCAGCACGCGCTGAAGGTCCGCGGTCGTATCGGTTGCGATGCGATAGACCACGCGCGGGTCGGTGTTCGACTCCAGGACCCACTGCCCGAAGTTCTTGGCGAGGTCGGCCCGGCCGATCTTGATGTAGTGGACGAAGTCTCTCCACTTCTCGGTGAATTCCTTCACCTTGGCGTCCGCGGCGGACTCGGGGGCCTCCGGTTCCTGGGCGACGGCGCCGGTGACGAGGCAAAGGGCGAGCAGGACAGGCAACCATCCCGACAGGCGCGGCAGATGCGTGCTTAGCATTCCCATGGGTCTCCCAAAAGTCGGGCGTTATCGTATTGGCACAGCGTACGGATGGATGAATGCCGGGCGGGCGCACGCGCCCGCCGCGGGAGCGATTATAGGTAGCGCCCCGGGGGTGTCAACACTGCTTCGCAGGGGCGGGATCGCTCGGCGGGTTTCGTATCCGGGCGGACACGCGCCGCGGGCGGAGGTTGGTCGGTCGGGGCTTGAACCCGGGGCGAGACTGGTATAGGACCGGGGTGGACGCTTCGGACCCCCGGGGATGCCCGAACCGGCCCCCGCCCTCGATAAGGGAGACCGCCTCATGGACCGCAGAGCCCTGATCCTTCTCAGTCTGCTCACCCTCCTGGTCGCACCCCTCGCCGCCCGGGACGCCGAACCCCCGGTTGAGCCCGCCCCCCTGCCCGAGCAGTTCCGCGGCAACATGGGCGGCTTCTTCAAGGCTGCCCGGGCCTACCTGAACGCCCACGGGCGAAGCCCCCGCGCAGCAAGGGTGGCGATGGAGCTGTATATGCTCGGGGTCACCCAGGACAACGCCCGCATCAAGGACGAAGGGCGGACCTTGCTCATGCTCTACCACACCGGGACGCTTCCGGCGAGCTACATGATCCGGACCTTCGAGGACGCCGACGCCTTCCGCGCGTGGTACCGGGACCTGCTCGACCAGCACATTGAGAACGCCTCGCGCCCGCGGGAACTCCTCGGCCCGCTGGGTTTGGCGCTGGGACGCTTCGGACCCGACCTGCTCGACAACAACCAGTTCTGCGCCCTCGCGGCGGGCCTGGCCGCGGCCGGGCGGCATCCGCAGCTTTATCACGCCGCGACCGAGGCGATGGAGAAGCGGCAGAGCGACCCGGCGCTTGCGAAGCTCGTCGAGATCGCCGCGGGCGAGGCGCCGCCCAGCGGGAAGCTGCTGAGCCTCGGGCGCATCGAGAGCGATTCGTACGTCAAGCCGCTGCTGGAGCGGCTCTACGCCGGGCAGCTCGGGAAGGAGGACCTGGAGAACCCGGAGGTCCTCGCGGCCGTGGCGGACCTGCTTGTGCGCCTGCGAAAGTGGGAGCCCGCGCGGGAACTGCTGGAACGCCTGGTGCGGACCGACCACGCCCGTCCGCGGCACCGCTACTGGTTGGCGTGGAGCTACTTCGGGCAGGGCGAGCCGGTCAAGGCGGCCGAGCGGCTCGAAACGCTCGCCAAAGAGGACGAAGGCCCTTGGGCCCGGCGCGCGGGCGACCTGCTCGCCGACGTCCGGGCATTCGACGCCAACCGCCAGAAGACGGTCGACGCCCTGTTCGACGTGATCGAATCGGCGATCGACTCCGCCGGGGCGTTCGAGGGCGCGCTGACCCGCGCCGGCGACGAGCCGGTGCAGGTCTACCTGGCGATGGCGCCCGCACGGGAGCACTTCGAGGCGCTGATCCGCCGCTCGGGCAAGACCGTCCTGGCCTACCGCACCGGACGGGAGCAGACCCGCATCTACAACCCCGAGACCGAACAGATCCACCAGTACCCCGGCCGCGGCGCGGTTCCGGTGGTGTACCTGAACATCACGCCCAAACCCGGCGGCGGGTTCGGGATCTCCACCGGCTTCAACATGGGCGCCTCGCTCGGGCAGATCGCCAAGGCGAACAAGGGGCTGCTGGAAAGCAAGTACCTCGCGACGCCCGCGGGCCTGAACGAACTGGCGACCTTCTTCGCCCGCTCCAAGGGCTACCTCCCCCAACCACCGAAGAAGACCGACGCCGGAACCCGCTATGCCTGGGTCGCCACCGACCCGATCAGCGGCGAGCGCAGTCGGGTGGCGTGCCTCATCGCGGACGGGAAGCTCGCCGAAGTCCGCGTCGGCGACTGGACGCTGGACGACATCCGCTACGGGCCGGTCGGGAAGACCCCCCTCGACCCGCCGGACTGGCCGGAGGGGAAGACGGTCGTCCACGAGCGCAAGGACCCGATGGCCTTTCTCCGACTGATGCAGCCGGTGATGCAGTTGATGGGTCGCGGGAAGTCCGAGGCCGACTCGCCGAGCGAGTGACCGCTTCGCCTCAGCGATGCGGGACGAGACGGACGCGACGCCGCCGCCGTCAGGTCGTCCCGGGGCGGACGGCGCAGACCAGCGGCGGACCCGGCACGGTCCGCCGCTGGGCAACTGCGATCGGCTTGTCGATCCGCCTCAGTCAGCGGGAACCGGGGGGAAGAAATCCTCGCCGCCGCCCTGCGAGGGCATCGGCGGCTGACCGCCCATGCCGCCGCCCGGGCCCATGCCGCCGCCTCGCATCATCAAGCCCATGAAGACCGCGGCGACGTCCTTGACCATGGCGGAGGGGACGTAGACGGCGAGGTGCTCAGCCGCGCCGTCGACCCCGGCGCCCACCGCCAGGGGCGCCTCGGTCTGGAAATTGATCGGCGGGGCCTGTTCGCCCATTCGCTGGGCGCCCCTGCGGATCACGTCTCCGAGGTTCTTGGCATTGAAGAGCATCACCGCCGAAAGCTTCTTCGGGAGATACTGCATCGCCTGCTTCAGGTGCGCGGTCTTGGCGATGCCCTTCTTCCCGGTCGCCGACTTGAGGGCCGCGGCGAGCATCTTCTCGGCGCCGCCGAAGGTCACCACGACGGTGTCCTTCCTGGGCGAGGCGACCAGCACGCGGATGCGCTGCTCACCGAACACCTTCTTCATCTTGGCCTTTTCCTCGTCGTCCATCTTCGCCATCTCGGGATGGGAGATCTCGATGGCGTCGAAGGCGAGGTCGCCGACCTTCCCGGCCTCCTTGGCGTAGGTGGCCTGGAGCTTGCGGGCGTCGGGCTCGGGGGCTTCCTTGCACAGCTCGATGCCGAGCTTGGTCGTCTCCTGCAAGAACTGCTTGAACTTTTCGGCGTCCTCGACCTTCATCACGACCGCGGCGCCGAACAGCCCGGTCTCCTCCGGGGCGCCGCCGAGGACGAACTGACCGGCGTCGACCTGCTCGAAGAACTTCAAGGTCATCGACTTGATCTTCTTCATCTGCTCCTCGGAGAAGGGCAGTTCCTCGGTCTTGAGCATGGCGTCGAAGACGTCGTCGAAATAGCGCTCGAGGGCGTCGTCCATCTCGCCGGCGCCGCCGAAGCCCCACGCCATGACGTAGGGCAGGTCGGGGACGAGATCGGTCAGCGAGCCCTTGACGGGCTTGTAGCTCTTCATGACCTTTCCGAGCTGCGAAGCCGGGTCATAGGCGAGCAGTTCCTCGACGACCACGCCGGTCTCGACGAACCGCCCGGTGATGGTCATGGCGTCGACCTGCCTGAAGACCTTCTTGTAGAGGTCCAGTATCTTGGCCATCGGTGCGCCCATCGCGGCCGGAGCGGTGGCGCCCATCCCGGCCGCCTCCTCGCCTTTCTCGACCATCTGCTTCTGCTGCTTCTCGATGGCCTTTTCGATCAGCGGCCAGGCCTTCTTCCAGTTGATATGGATAGCCACGTCGGCCTTGGAGAGCACGCCGAGGGTCTTCTTGTTCACCTGCTTGGAGACGTTCTTGAGTCTCTGGTAGCTCGCCAGGGCGTCGGCGTTGGGGCTCAGGCCCACGTAGCCGCCGTCGATCGAGTGGGTCTGGAGGACCGGGCCTTCGCCGCCGAACTGCACGATCGTCTTGCCGTCCTCGCCCTCGGTGACCATGCCCTCCGGGAGCATCTTGGCGATATCGGTTCCGGGCAGCAGCAGGACGAAGGGCAGCTTGTCGCGGACCTCCGCGGGCAACTCCTTCTTGCCGATGTGCTTGGTCAGGTCGATCCCGAAGTCCTTCGGGTCGAGCATGATCGCGGCCACCCCGGCGCCGGCGTTGAAGCCCTCGCCGAGCTTGAGGTTCTTTTTCATCGCCGCCCAGAGCCCCTGGGGCGCCTGGGCCTGGACGAAGATGCCCAGCCCGACGTCGTTGAGGAACTTGTCGGTGCGCTTGAGGGTGTCCTCGACATTGCCCGCCATCACGAAACCGAGGGCGTCGGCGGGGATGTGCTTGAGGATCGGTTCGGCGGTCTGCTTCTCCTGAGCCGCCGCGGGCCCCGCCAGCAGCAGGCCCGTCGCGATCGCCAGCACCAGTGCGGTCTTCATCCGTTGCATGGGTCTCTCCTTCTCGTCAGTAGTAAGGGCCGGGTCCGGCGCTTTTCATCCTATGCACGGGCGAGAAACGGCGCACCGACCCGACCTTGTGCCCCACAGGACACGCAGATCATCGCGAGGTCAGCGTGAGCTGTCAAGCCGCCGGTTTCTCCCGCCCCCCAAGACACCCGGGCCTGTACGGGCCTGTACGTTGAAAACCCACGCGCGGCTGCTCTACACTCATGCGCCCTTGCGGGCGGAGACCTTTCCGGAATGACCCCATCGGCCGAACCGACCAACGCCGCGACCGTCGATCATCCCGCCGTTTCGGAGGAAGTCCTCCACGACGGGGAGACCATCCTCCTTGCGCTCAAGCCCAGCGGGTGGTCGCTGCTGCTGGCGTCGCGGGGGCTGCTGCTGCTCTGCCTCCTGGCGCCACTACTGGTGCTGGCGACCGAGGCGATCGGGCTGAGCGCCGAGGCGCTTCCGCGTGAGCTGATCTTCCTGGTCGCGGGAGTCTTCGCCGCCGCAGCGATCGGGCTGAACTTCTTCCGATGGCTGGGGCGACTCTACGTGCTGACGAACCTGCGGATTCTCCGGATCGACGGGCCCCGGGCGGACATCCGCTACTGTCCGCTCCGGAAGCTCGGGGAGATTCGCATCGTCGGGTCGCGTTTCGAGCGGTCGACGGGCGTCGGAACGCTGCTCTTCGAAATCCCCGACGACATTCCCCCCGTAGATTGGGCCTACGTGCCGCGCGTCGAGGACGTCCGCGCCGCGATCGAACAGGCCGCGAGTCGGCTCAGGTAGCCCCGCACGGGACGAACGCGGTTTTCGTCCGCCCTTACGCCTCGACTGCCAGATCGGCTTTCTCGGGCTCGGCGAGGCGGGCGTAGTCGTCGAAGCGCATGCGGACGGCGTGCTCGTGGTCCCCGGCCTGGAAGGTGATCACCTCGTCGTCGGCAAGCCGGCGGTCTACCAGCGTCGGGAGGTCGTAGAGGTTCCCGAAGGGCGGCTCGGCGCCGACCTCGGCGTCGGGGAACCGCTCGGCCAATTCGCGCTCGTCGGCGAGGGTCGCTTCGGCGCTGCCCAAGGCCCGGGCGACCTTGGCCATGTCCAGGCGATGGCAGGCCTGGAGGACGCAGAGGGCGTACTTCCCGTCGGCCCGGATGAGCACCGGCTTGGCGAAGTCGTGCCCGCTGACGTGCTCCTCCGCGGCCGCCTCCTGGGCGGTGTACGCCGGCGGATGCTCGTGCAGCTCGTACTTGACGCCCTGCTCGGAGAGATACTCGGTCACGTTCATGATCGCGCCCCTTTCCTGATCGGGTTCGGGGAATTGTATGCGCGCCACGAGCCCCGAACGCAGTCCCCCGGCCGCGACGGACGCCGCGACCGCTGCGGACCCTCGAACCCCACTCCGCATCTACTTCGTCTTCCCCCCGTAGAGCGGCAGGTAGCGGTAGTAGACCTCCAGCGTCAGGGCCCCCATGGCCGTGGAGTAGACCCGCCCGCCGCGGTCGGCCCAGCGGCTCTTGGGGTCCCAACTTCCGTCATGCCGGCCGCCCTTGTTCTGCAGGCCGATGAGGAAGTCCCGCATCTTGTCGTTCCACTTCGGCCACGCCTTGCCCTGCATCTGCATCAGGGCCATCGAGCCGTAGTACCAGTAGTAGAAGTTCCGGTGCTTCTTGTGCGGGGGGGTCTTGAGCAGGTACTTCCCGACGCGTTCGACCTGCTCGCGGGTGAGTTCCTGCCCCAGGAGCACGCGGGCGAAGACCGCTTCGGCGGTCATCACCGGCGTGGGCTTGCCGCCCTTGTAGGAGGCGAGGACCTTTCCGGGCCCGCTTCCGACGCGGTCCAGGAAGCTCACGGCGCCCTTCATGGTCTTCTCGGGAGCCTTGTACCCCAGCTTCGCGACGCTGTGCAGCGCCATGACCTGCCAGCCGGTGACCGAGGTGTCGCCGCGCTCGCGGGGCTTGTAGCGCCATCCGCCGTTGGAGGCCTGGGCGTGCACGATGAACCGGGCGCCCTCGACCGCCGCCTGGCGGTAGGTCTT
The DNA here is from genome assembly GCA_964439555.1 of uncultured Planctomycetaceae bacterium. Lineage (GTDB taxonomy): Bacteria > Planctomycetota > Phycisphaerae > SM23-33 > SM23-33 > CAYTQL01. The sequence goes on from CAYTQL010000077.1 coordinate 7,968, forward strand.
CTCGCCGGTCATCAGCCCCGCCTCGGCCAGGGCGAGCGTGGCGATGCCGTGATCGTACATCGTGCCTTTCCCGCGGAGATCGCCCTTCTTGCCCTGGTGCTTGACGAGGTAGTCCAGCGACTTGGCGACCGTCTCGCGATACGGGCCGATGCGCGTCGGCGTGTGGTCCGCGGCCAGGAAGCTCAGCGTCGCCAGCCCGGTCAGCGCCATGCGATGCTCCTTGCGGGCGCGCCCGAGCTTGGGCGGGCGGTCGCTGTAGCGGCTCCAGCTCCCGTCGGTGTGCTGGCTGCGGGAGAGATACACCAGGGCCCGCGCGACGGCGCCCTCGGACTCCTCCGAACCGCCCATCTTGTTGATGAGCTTCTGGCGCTGTTGGAAAGAGCGTTGGAAAAGCGATTCCGGCGACGCGAGGCGTCCGCCGGTCGCCGCGCCGCTCAGCGGGGTCACGGCGCTCTGGGGCATCAGTTCCTCGGCGGCGGTCTCCGAAGGGCGGGGCGTGCGCTCGGCCGCGAGGGGCTGATGCGCCATCGACAACTCCACCGCCTCGACGCGCGCCGCGTCCACAGCGAGTTCTACCCGCTCGGTGGGACGCGAGGCGCTTACCGGGCTGATCGGCTTGGCGCGGTCGGGGGGCATCGCGTCGTCCGGCGAGGCGGCGACGGGCTGCTCGGTCCCCCGGACCCGCGCACGGACCGACGGGAGCTTGACGCGCGGCGCGTCGGCCGCGGCGGCGGGAATGTCCACCGCGAGCTGTACCGGCTCGGTCGCGACGTCGGGGTCGCTGAAGGCGGCCGCGACGGCCACCTCGGACTTGTCGCTCGCGACGACGCGGGCGGCGGGGATCGCCAGCTTCGCGTCGGTCGCCTTCGCGTTCGGAGCGGCCGTGCGCCGGGCCGAAGTCTCCAGTGGCGTCTCGGCGACCTGCACGTCCTCGGGCTCGGCGGAGGCGACCTTGGCCGCCCGCTCGGGCGGGGCGACGTTCGTCACCGGACGGGTCGTCACCTGCGCCTCCGGCGTCGGCTCCACGTCCTCGCGGGGAATGAGCGTCTCGAGGACCATCCGGTCGGGGTTGTCCATCGGGTCGATCTGCACTTCCGGGGCGGCCGCAGCGACCGCCGGGGCGCTCATCTCCCGCGGCCGGGCGGTGCGGACCTCGGCGCGGACGGTCTCGACGGCGTCGGTCGGTTTGGCGTCCACCGGGGTCTCTTCCGCCCGGACCGCCTTGGGCTGGGCGATGCGGATTTGCGGCTGGGGAGCCTCGAGCTTCACCGGCGGCAGCTCCACCTCCTCGGCGGGCGTGCGCGACAGCTCGCGGGGCGCTTCGGGCTGGATCGTCATCCGCGCCTCGTCCGGGCGGAGCCTGGGGGCGTTGAACTCGAACTCCGGCGGGGCGACGCGCGGCTCGCGGCGGGCCTGGACCTTCTGCCAGTCGGTCACACTGGCGTCGGTGACCGGGGCGGCGGTGTCGGTGATCGTCTCCCGGACGTCCATCTTCACCTCGACCTCGCGCGACAGCTCCAAATTCACCGCCGTGACGAGCCCGGCCTCCTCGGCCACGTAGCGAATCAGCGGCTGGGTGATCCGCAGCACGCTGAAGCCCAGCAGCAACAGCAGGTGGATCAACAGGCTCAGCACCACGCACTTCTGGAGCAGGCTGAGATGCTTGTACCCGGCGGCGCGGAGGAACAGCAGCAGCGGAATCAGCACCGCCGCAGAGATGATCAACAGCATCCATTCCCAGTCCAGGTCCGCCAGGGACCGGGAGCCGCGCGTGGCGTAGACCTCGTGCGACCGGGCGGTGTAGAGGTCGTAGCCGCCGGCGCCCGCGCGGTCGGAGCTGAAGTGCATGACGAACCCGGCCGCGGTGAGCTGCGGGTCGGCCTCGTTGGCGGAGGTGTTGACCTCCGGCCCGAGGTTGACCGGGTCGCTGAGGCGGTCCGGGTGGATGCGGCAGCGGTAGAGGTCGAACTGCCCTTGCCCGCCCGGGCGATTGGACGCGAAATACAGGAAGTCCCCGCCCGGCGAGACGCAGCAGGCGCCCTCGTGGTGCTCGGTGTTGATGCCCGGAACCACCGACGCCTGGCGGTAGCTCAGTCGCTCGGGCCCGGTCGCCTCGGGTTGCGTCGCCGGCTGGGTCTGCGGCGCGGCGGCGGGTTTCAGTTCGGCGCGGAAGATGTCGTAGTCGCCGAGGTCGCCCTGGCGGATGGTCGCGCGCCAGCCGGCGTCGTGCTTCGCCGCGGCGCGGCGGTTGGTGGCGAAGTAGAGTTGCGTTCCGTCGGGCGTGGGCGCCGGGGAGTAGTCGTTGTACCGGCTGTTGACGGCGGGCCCGAGGTTGAATGGCCGGGCGAAGCCACTGCCCTCGCGGCGGGCGGCCCAGATGTCGAACTGCCCCAGCCCGCCCTCGCGGTCGGAGTAGAACAGCAGGAACCGCCCGTCCGGCGTGAGGCGCGGGCCCAGTTCGTCCTTCGGCGTGTTGACGCCGATCGCAGGCTCGGGCTCGGACCAGCCGGTCTCGCGGCGGCGGGAGACGTAGATGTCGGCGTTCTCGCCCGGCAGACCTCGGACGAAGTAGAGTTCCGTCTCGTCCGGGGAGGTCGCCGGTTCGTACTCGTGGGCGCCGCTGTTGACGGTCTCGGCGGTCGGCTCGG
>CAYTQL010000078.1:0-10435 GCA_964439555.1 uncultured Planctomycetaceae bacterium
GGCGATCACCGCCGGGGGGCGGGAGATTCCCTTCGACCTCGGCATTCTCGCCGTGGGCGTACGCCCCAACGTGGCGCTGGCTCGCTCGGCCGGGCTGGCGATCGGCGATTCCGGCGCCATCGCCGTCGACGCCCTCCAGCGGACCAGCGACAAGCGCATCTACGCCGCGGGCGACAACAGCGAGTACCGCCACCTCGTGCTCGGCAAACCGGTGAGCGTCCCCCTGGCGGGTCCGGCCAACAAGGCCGGGCGGGCCGCCGGCGCCAACGCCGCCCTGGACGTGATGGGCGCCCCGGACGACGACCGCCGGCGCCTCGGCGTCCGCGGCGTCCTGGGCACCGCGATCGTCCGCGTTGCAGGGGTCGTCGGCGGAGCGACCGGACTGACCGAGGCGTCCGCGGGGCGCGAGGGCGCAGACTACGCCGTGTGCTACCTGCCGGGCTTCTCGCACGCCGGGTACTACCCCGGGGCCGAGCGGCTGCTGCTCAAGGTGCTCTACGCCCCCGACAGCGGGCGGCTGCTCGGGGCCCAGGGCGTCGGCGGCGAGGGGGTGGACAAGCGCATCGACGTCCTGGCGACGGCGATCTCCGCCGGAATGACCGTCGAGGACCTCGAACACCTCGACCTCTGCTACGCCCCGCCGTTCGGGTCCGCGAAGGACCCGGTCATCATGGCCGGGTTCGCCGCCGCCAACGAGCGCCGCGGCGTGATGCCGTCGATCTCCCCCGTCGAGCTGGTCAATGCGCTGGAGGGACCTAACCCCCCGGTGGTGCTGGATGTCCGTACTCAACGGGAATGGGATGCCGGGCGCCTCGACGGCGCTCTGCACATTCCCGTCGACGAGCTGCGCCGGCGCCTCGACGAGGTGCCCACCGACCGTGACGTGGCGGTGCACTGTGCGGCCGGGTACCGCAGCTACGTCGCCCAGCGGATGCTGATGAACCGCGGGCGGCGGAATGTGAGAAATATCCTCGGCGGATACGGATTGGTCCGCCGCGTACAAAAGTCACGGGACGCTGCTGCCGACTAGAATAATACATGGCCTTGGCCTCGGTGCGGATCCTTTCCAAATCTCCCGGCACATGGAAAGACGCTCAGGCCAAGGCCTCTTTTTTGCCGCGGAACAGCGGGACCTGAAGCTCGACTGACGGAGCCGTGCGGGCGGCGGGGCGTGCAGGGGCCAGGGGGGCGCATTGTAGCAGAGGTGCAGGAAGAACGGCTCGTCCTCGCGGGCGCAGCGGCGCAGGAAGTCGATGCCCTGCTGCGTGTAGTTGTCGGTGGTGTAGAAGTCCTCGGCGCCTTCGATGATCCGCCCGTCGTGGACCAGCGGCTGGGGGTTGTAGTAGTCGATGTCCGAGAAACCCATGTCGTCGACGAGGATCAGGAGGATGTTCGGACGGTTGGCGGGGGGCTCGGCGTTCATGGCCGTCATTGTGTGCGGAGGAGGCGCCGGAGGCCATGGCGAATCGCGGGAGCGGACCGGAACCTGCTTCGCCGACGGGTCCGCGGGCGGGCGCCCGGCAATTCGCAAGCCGCGCTCCGCCCGCGCTCGTGCCGGCGTTCGCCGAACCGCCTCGCTTCGGGTATCATTCCCCGTCAGGACGAAAGGACGGATCGATGGCCATGAAGCCTCTGTACGTTGTCGGGACGCAGCGGGACATCGGAAAAACGACGATGAGCATCGGGCTCGTGCACGCGTTGCGCGAGCGCGGGCTGAAGGTGGCGTACGCCAAGCCGCTCGGCCAGCGGGTCAAGAAGATCGGCGGACGCGCCCGGCACGATGACGCCCTGGTGATCTCCCGGGCGATGCACATCGAGGCGGAGCAGACCGGCGAGGCGATCCTCCCGCTGACCCGCGGACGCGTGGAAGAGGAGATCCACTCGGGGCGGATGTCCGACCTGGCCGAGAAGATCGCCGAGACCTGCCGCCACCGCGCCGAGGGCAACGACATCCTTATCGTCGAGTCGATGGGGCACGTCGCGGCCGGGGCGTGCGTGGGGCTCTCCTCGGCGGAGGTCGCCCAGTTGATCGGCTCGAAGGTGATGATCGTCTCCGGCGGGGGCATCGGGCGCGCGATCGACGAGATCGCCCTCTGCGCTTCCTACATGCACGACCGCGGGGCGGACCTGATGGGCGCGGTGGTCAACAAGGTCTGGCCGGAGAAGTACGATCGGGTCAACGACGCGACGGGCAAGGGGCTCGAGCGGATCGGCATTCACCCGCTGGGCGTCGTGCCCTACGAGCCGATCCTCGCCAGCCCGACCGTTGAGCAGGTCGCCGAGCAGCTCGAGGCGGAGATCCTCTCCGGGCACGAGAACATGGGCGCCCGCATCCGCCGGACCATCGTCGCGGCGATGGAGGCCCAGAACATGGTCCAGTACCTCCGGGACCAGACGCTCGTGATCACCCCCGGCGACCGGAGCGACAACATCCTCGCGATCATCTCCGCCCACATGCTCATGGGCGACGACGCCCCGCCGCCCGTCTCGGCCGTGCTGCTCACCGGCGGGTTCCGCCCGAACGATCACATCTGCAGCCTGCTGAAGCAGTCCCACCTCCCGGCGCTGCTGTGCGAGAAGGACACCTACGCCCTCGCCAGCCGACTCGGCGAACTGGTCTTCAAGATCACCCCCGAGGACCACGAACGGATCGAGGCGGCCATGACGCTGGCGAAGTACGTGGACGTGGACTACATCCTGGAGCAACTGGAGGACTGACGACCGGGCCCGTCCAGGGCGTCCGCCAGCCGCTCGAGGTACTCCTCCCGCGGCGCCTCGAAGGCCCCGAAACGCGCCAGGTGCGGCGTGAGCCACTGGACGTCGTAAAGGGTGAACCCGCGGGCGCGGAGAAACTCCACGCTCGCGACCAGCGCGACCTTGCCCGCGTCGGTGACGCGGTGGAACATGCTCTCCCCGAAGAACGCCCGCCCCAGCGCCACGCCGTAGAGCCCCCCGGCCGGATCGCCCTCGCCGACCTGCCCGCTCCGCCACGTCTCGAAGCTGACCGCCAGCTCGCGGCGGTGGAGCTCGGCGTACGCGGCCGCCATCTCCGGGCTGATCCACGTGCCCTCTTCCCGCTCGCCGCAGAGGCGGACGACCCTCTCGAAGCAGTGGTTGAGCGTGCAGTCGAAGCGCCCCCGGCGGATCGTCCGCCGCAGGCTCCGCGGGACGTGCAGCGACCCGTCCATCGGCAGCAGCCCGCGGAACTGCGGGCTGAACCACAGCAACTGCCCGTCCTCGACCATCGGGAACGCCCCCTGGGCATACGCGGCCAGGAGGGTGTGCGGGTCGAGCGCGGCCAGGATGTCGGGGTCGATCTCGCCCATCCCCCTCAGGATAACCGCCGCAACCGCCCCGCGCCCAAGATCGGCGCACCCCGCCACCGAACGGCAAAGCGGCGACAAGTCGCCGCATTCGCCAAGACGCCGGCGCAGGCGCAACCACTTCAGCGTTGTTAGCGCCGAAGTCGGGGCGCGGCGTTCGCCGCAGGGCGCCCGGTGGACCGTGTTGCTACAGCTTCCGGTCGAGGCGGCGGCCGATCACTCGGCCGAGGAGTCGATGGTAACGGTGTTCACCTGGGCCGATGCGCTGCCGGCGGCGGTTGGCAGCAGGCAGGCAATCGCCACCACTGTGGCAACGCCCAAAGGCGACATGCGACGGAACCGGATCTCATACGTCATTTGAAGCCCTCCTGCCCGATTGGTTGGCCAGGTCACAGGGGCTGACACCGGCGGCCGGGCGAAACGGTGGTGGTGCGGACACACAGGTGGCCGGCCATGTCGTCATGACCGGCCACCCGGTGTCGTCTCCGGCTGGCCGCGGGCAGGGCCCGCAATCAGCGCGGTTGTCTTTCCGTCAAGCGCCCTTGGGGCCACTCGCACAGTCCATCAGTCCGTCGGTTCAGCGACGGCGACGACGCAGCAGAACGCCCAGCCCACCCATCGCCAGCAGGCCCATCGTAGCCGGCTCGGGGATGACGGCGTTGTAGCTGGACAGAACCTCGGCATCGGTCATGGCATTGTCGTAGACGTTGACCAGGCCGACCTGGCCGTCGAGCTCCTCGGGGTCGCCGAGTTTGTCGGTATTCTTCCAGGTACCGATCTTGTTGACCTCGTCGCCGCTGCTGCCGAAGCCAAGGCCGCTGTCGTCACCGCCATCGAAGTTCACGTTGCCGACGTCCGAGGCCCTCGACTGGCCGTTGACGAAGAGTTGCACGCCAGTGGCGTTACCCGTATCCGCGTCATTGATGCCGACGATCTGGATAAAGTCGCCCTTCTCGGGCGCTGACAGGGTGGTCAGATCAAACGAGGTCAGCGAGACGGGCGGGTTATTGCGCGACCCGACGTCGAAGTGCAGCCTGCCGTCTTCTGACAGCGCGAGGAGAACCCCGAACTTGCCGCCCGATTCGTAGATGATCTGGAATTCGTCCGTGCTGTCGGTCAGGGCGTCGAACTTGACCCACGTCTCGATCGAGAACGGGTTGTCGCCAATGGGACCCGAATGGCTGCCACCACTGGCGTAGTCGCCGTCGCCATCGAACGTGAACGCCTTGTCGAAGTACCCCGTGCTGGTGGCGATTGCCGCGTCGCCCTGGGGCGAGAGGTCGACGCTGCCAACCTGATCCTCCCAACTATCCGTGCTCGGGTCGTACTGATGGATCATTCCCGCCTGGGCGACTCCGGCCCCGCAGAGGACGAGACCCGCCAGGGCCGCAAAAAGAAGCTTCTTCATCGGTGCACCTCCATTTCCTTGATTGTTCGAAGTGTGTCTTGATGGTTTGCCCCACCATCAATCCGCCCTGATTCTAAGGCGAGCCCGGCCAGGCGTATATCACGGCTGATGCAAAAGTTTGTCATTTTGGCCGGGCAGCGTCCGGCGTGGTCTCGAGGCCTGCATGCTGCCGAGACTGCGCTTGCGTGGCGAGGAACGTGATATAGAATATCACCCAAGGGAGCCGCCATGTCTTCACTGCTGCCCGAATACGAGTCCTGCATCGGGCTGATCCGCCAGTCCGGCGAGATCGGCGTGGAAATCCAGACCGGCGCACGCCGCTACCTCGGAAACCGCAGGTGCCGATGGCGCCGGGCCGATGCGTCAGACGAACTGGCCGGACTCCTCGGCAAGGGCGACGTCGACTGCATGATCGCGGCCGTCGGCGACCGTGCGACCGCGGACCTGCTGGTCGCCAGCGGCTTGCCCGTGGTCAACACCTCGGGGCTCGTGCCGCAGTCCGGGCTGCTGCGCGTGGGCATCGACGACGAAGCGGTCGGCCGTCTCGCCGGCAAGCATCTGACGGAAGCCGGTTTCCGCCGTCTGCTGTTCGTCGGCATCGCCGGGCACGGCTACAGCGAGGCCCGCAAACGCGGCTTCCTGGCTGTCGTCGCGGAGGTCTCCGGCGCAGAAGCCGAGGTCGCGGACGTGTCCACAGGCGACTGGGACCGCAGTCTCGAGCGCGTGGGCGGGGTGGTGGCCTCGGCGCCCGGGCCCCTGGGGGTGTTCGCCTGTCGGGACCCGATGGCCGCCAATGTCTGCGATCTGGCCGAGTCGGCCGGTCGGAACGTGCCCGCGGACGTAGCCGTCCTGGGCGCCGACAACATCCGCACCACCTGCGAGTTCCACAACCCCACGCTCAGCAGCATCGCCCTGCCGTGGGAGCAGGTCGGCTTCCGGGCGATCGAGCTGTTGGACGGGATGATGCACGGCGAGCCGCCCCCGGCCGGGCCGGTTCTGCTGGAGCCCATCGGCGTGGTGCAGCGGGAATCCAGCGACGTGCTGGCCCTCAACGACCCGGTCGTGCGGGATGCCCTGCGCCTCATCGAAAGCGGTGCGGCGTCGGGCCTGAGCGTGGCCGAACTGGCCGAGCAGCTCGGGGTCACGCGATGGCTGCTGCTGGAGCGCTTCCGCGAGCACCTCGGGCGTTCGCCCGGCGAGCAGATCCGCCTGGTCCGCCTCCAACTCGCCCAGGACATGCTCTCGCGGAGCGATGCGCCGCTGGCGCGGGTGGCGCTGGACTGCGGCTTCTGCAGCCAGTCGCATTTCACCAAGGCCTTCCACAAGCACACCGACCAGACGCCGGCCGCCTACCGCAAGACCCACCGCGCCCGCTTCGGCACATAACAGAAGGGGACGTCGTGGTGTGACGCCAGGCGCCGGCGAATGTTACAGTTTCCGGTCGAGGCGGCGGTACTGGATGGCTTCGGCGAGATGGTCGGCGGCGAGGGTCTCGGCCTCGTCGAGGTCGGCGATGGTCCGGGCGATGCGCAGGACCTTGTCGTGGGCGCGGGCGGAGAGGCCCAGTTCGGTCATCGCCTGCTTGAGCAGGACTTCGCCGTTGGCGTCCAGGCGGCAGTGCGTGCGGACCTGGCGGGGGCTCATGGTCGCGTTCAACACGGTCGAGCCGTTGGCGTCGGCGTCGAACCGGCGTCGCTGGACGCTGCGGGCCCGGAGCACCTGCTGACGCATCTGCGACGAGCTGAGCCCCTCGCCCTCGCCGCGGAGCTGCTTCCAGGGCACCGGCGGGACCTCGATGTGAATGTCGATCCGGTCGATCAGCGGGCCCGAGACCCGCCCGAGGTAGCGCTCCACCATCACCGGCGTGCAGTTGCACTTCCGCTTCGGGTCGGTGTAGTACCCGCACGGGCAGGGGTTCATCGCGGCCACCAGCATGATGCTCGCCGGGAAGCGGAGCGTCGCGTGGACGCGGGGGATCACGACCGTCCCGTCCTCCAGCGGCTGGCGGATCATTTCCAGCGTGGTGCGGGTGAACTCGGGGAACTCGTCGAGGAACAGCACGCCGTGATGGGCGAGGGAGACCTCCCCGGGCTGGGGGATCGCCCCGCCGCCGATCAGCGCCGCGGCGCTGGAGGAATGGTGCGGCGTGCGGACCGGGCGCGTCGCCAGGAGGCTCTGACCGGGCCCCAGCAGCCCGCGGGCGGAGTAGACCCGCGTGGTCTCCAGGCTCTCGGGCAGCGTCAGCGCCGGGAGGATGCTGGGCAGCCGCTTGGCGAGCATCGTCTTGCCCGAGCCCGGCGAACCGATCATCAGCAGGTTGTGCGCCCCCGCGGCCGCGATGGTCAGCGCCCGCTTGGCCGACTCCTGCCCCCGGACGTCGGCGAAGTCCGCCTCGTAGCGGCTCTCTTCGGCGAAGAGACGCTCGATGTCCACGCAGACCGGTTCGACGGGCAGCTCGTCGGTCAGGAAGCCGACCGCCTCGGAGAGGTAACTGAGCCCGATGACCTCGGCGCCTTCCACGACGGCCGCTTCGTTGGCGTTCTCCGCCGGGAGGATGACCCCGCGGACCGGGCGGTTCTGCTCGCGGGCGAGGCGCAACGCGAGCATCGCGGTCGCCAGGGCGCCGCGGATGGGGCGGAGTCGCCCGTCAAGGGCGAGCTCGCCGATGAGCAGGTAGTTCTCGACCTTCCGGCTCTCGAACAGCCCCCCGGCCAGCATGGCCGCGACGGCGATGGGCAAATCCAGGGCGGCCGAGTCCTTCTTCACGTCCGCGGGGGCGAGGTTGATGGTCACCTTCGGGCCCGGCCAGCGGTACCCGCTGTTGCGCAGCGCCGCCTGGATGCGGGAGACGGATTCCTTCACCGACGCCTCGGCGAGCCCCACGAGCTTCAGTTCGCCCTTGCCCCCGTGGGAGACGTCCGCTTCCACCTCGCACCCGATCGCGTCGATCCCCTGGAGTATCGATGAGTGTACCCGCGATATCATGTCGGGAATGATACGCCGCAACGCCTCCGGCGGCAAGGGCGGCCGGACCGCGCGGGGGCGCGACGAATTCGCGGCATGAACGTCTCGCCCATGCCAGAATACGGACGCGCACCCGCTCCACGCCGCCGTTACGGCGGACGGATCGGCGCTTGACAATTCCGTAACGTCTGATAAACTGAGCCAAGTTACCCGGGAATTCCGGGAACGTCGAAGCTGCATCATCTTTTCTGGAGAGAGGGAGCTATGAGTCTCTACCGCATGTTTGTTTCCGCGGGGGTGGTCGCTGCGCTGGTCTCGGTCGGGACGGCCGGGACGTTGATCGACGAGGACTTTTCCGACCTGAACGCCTGGAACGACCTGTCCACCGCAATTACCTGGGCCGGTTCGGGCAGCGCCTTTACCACCGCCGGCGGCGTGGTGGAGATGACCGACACCGCCAAGTCGAACACCGGCTGGACGGTCGGGGAGGACCTGCTCACGTTCAATTGCCTCGACCATCAATTCGCCTCGCCGATTGACCGCACCGTTTCGGATACGGTCATCACGGTGAACTTCCGCGCGAAGTGGTCGCCCGGGGCCCTGTCCAACGAGGGCAGCCGGTTCGTCGTCACGCTGACGCACGACTACCCGTCCGGGGGGCTGGACATGGACAAGGACGACAAGTGGAACGACTTCTCCGACGAGTGGTGGGCGCGCCCGGCGTACAACATGCGCATCCGCACGCTCCAGGACGAGGCGATGCTCATGTACGGCGGCGGGCCGGCGACCGAAGGCGAGTTCGAGCATAACGCGACCCACTGGATGCCGGGCTTCTCGTCCGGACCCGGGGGGCACAGCCCCCAGCCGGGCACTCACGGCGTGGTCGGCGCCGGCGCCGGACGCTACTCGCAGAGCGAGTTCAAGGACTACCAGTACATCATCACCCCGACGCAGCAGCAGCTCTGGTACGACGGTCAACTCGTCGGGACGCAGGACATCTCGGACGCCTTCGACTCCCAGGGCTTCCGCCAGGATTTTGCCGCGATCGCGGGCATTCGCCTGTACTGGCGCGGCAGCGCCGAGAGCCAGGCGATCATCGATTCGCTGAGCGTGGACGTGGTGCCCGAACCGGCGAGCCTGACGCTGCTCGGGCTCGGGGCGGCGTTGCTGCGACGCCGTCGCGGAGCCTGACGGCGAGGGAAAACGTAAAAGGGCTAACGGATCAGTCCTGCCCGGGAAAGCCAACAGGGCCGCGACTTATCTCGGATTTGGCGATGCTCCGGGCAACAAAATCATTGACAAACACGCCGAATCGGTTACCATAGTCAAGTGAGTCGCCGAAGGGCGATTCCCGAACGGCGCGAATGGCGTCGTAACAAGTCTTCTAACGCAGTTTCGCGTAACGTGAGGGCCCCGTTGAAAGCCCCGCGCCGCCGCGTTGCATCGCACTTCTGAATGCCCCGGTGTGCGGGTGAAGGAGGTGTCACTTCAGAGGAGTTAATTGTCCGAGGCGGGGAACGGCGCCTGTTGTGGGCTTCAGCGGAAGCCGCGGGCGTCAGCAGCACATTTCTTTAGGCGCCGGTGCGGGATTCGAGGAGCCAACTCGCATTCGTTCCGGCCATCAGGAGAGGAGAGGAAGATGAAGAAGGCACTCGTTATTCTTGTGATTGTGGCATTTGCTGCGCCGGTGCTGGCCAAGCCCGCGCCGATCGCCACGATGGACTTCGCCGGCGTTGCCGACGGGACTGCGTTGCAGGACGTGCCCGGCTGGTTCGTCCATGGCGAGCGGGATTACGACCCGGTCGTCGGTGGCGAGGCGATCCAGTACATCAGTTCCAGCTCGGAGCCGGACAATCTCGGTTGGGATTTCGGCGCCACGCTGAACGACGACTGGGTCTTCGAGGTCACCTGCGCATTCGATGCCGACAACTTCGGGTATGAGCCCAAGAAGGGCATGTTCGGCTTCCTGAAGGGCAGCTACCAGGACGGCTCCCAGAAGGTCGCGATTGACTTGGACGGTGACACGTTCGACGTCGGGTACTACAGCGGCGAGCGGGCCGGTGTGAGCATCGGCGACGAGGTCCCGTTCACGATCGCCTACGGCTGGGACGGCACGAACCAGATGCTGTGGGTCAACAAGGACTTCTCGACCGACACCCCCGACATCGTCAAGAACGAGGCGCCCAACGGCGCGCCGACGGCCTTCCTGAGCGGAAGCTGGGGTGGCGGGCCGGTCGGCTGGGCGGACAACATCGCCGTCTACGACGCGGTTCCGGAACCGGCCTCGATGAGCCTGCTGGCTCTGGGCGGACTGGCGCTGCTGCGTCGGCGGCGTCGTTAACCTGTCCGGGGGCGTGTCTCCCGCTGCCCGACCCGGGTTGCGAGGAGACGAGCCGCCCCTGAGACGTGACGAAGCACGGAGCGGCGGGCGACCTCAATCGGGTCGCCCGCTCGCATATTCCGGCCTGGCGCGAAGCGCCCCCGCGGCGGTTCGCGCTCCGGCCGAGGACGTTCCGACTACCCGCGGGTCGAAAACGGTTCGGGTAATCTACCGACAGCGGATTGGGGGCGCTGGGCCCGGTCGATCGCCCCGCGAACGGAGAGGCTGCATTGGCTTCAGAGCTGCCGACGCGGGCGCTTGGCCCCGCGAGAGCGACGGCGGCGCCGGACGCCGCCGGCACGGTCACAGAGACGCCAGGCTTCCAAACAGGACGAGAGAGGAGCGGAGATGAGCACGCTA
>CAYTQL010000079.1:0-10288 GCA_964439555.1 uncultured Planctomycetaceae bacterium
CTTGGAGCCCTGGATGATCCCGGCGAGAAAAATGTTCACGGTCCGGACTCCTTCGTGCGGCGGTTCGCCGCGGTCGTGCGGCGCGCCAGCAGCAGCCAGTGGACCACCAGCAAGCCGACCCCGGCGACCAGCAGCATGTCCGCGATGTTGAAAATCCACGGGTAGTGCAGCTCACTGAGGTCGATGAAGTCCCGCACGTGGTAGCGGATCGGCTCGAATCCCGGCAGCTTGACGCTGCTGAAGAGCCGGTCGTAAAGGTTGCCCACCGCGCCGCCGAGAATCAGCCCGAGCCCGACGTGGACCGACAGGTCCCGCGCCTCGGCCGTGGCGAAAAAGAACCCCACCAGCACGAAGGTCGCGAGGGTGGCGATCACCACGCCGGTCCGGGGAATCCACGTCTGCCCGAAGACCACCCCGGGGTTCGTCGAGAGCGTCCAGTGGACCCCCGGGGCGACGCGCTGCTGAATCCCGAGGCGCTGGAGCGCCCGGCGGGGGCTCAGCGGGCCCGAGGTGCGCTCGCGGAGCGCCCGGGCGCGCGTGGGCAGATCCGGGCGGTTGAGCAGGTCGGAAAAGACCGCATGCTTGGACCAGAGGTCCGCGGCCGCGCCGCCGACGGCGACGAGCAGCAGGATCGCCAGCGCCCGCCGACTGCGCCACGCAGGGCGTTCCGGCCGGGGGGCTCGGGCGCCCCGGACGTCCTCGTTGCCAGCGTCGGCGAAGGCGGGCTCAGTCTTCATCCTCGTCGTCGTAGTCGGAGTCGTCGTCCTCGTCTTCGTCCGACTCCTCCTCGTCGAACTCCTCGTCGAAGTCGTCGTCTTCGTCCTCGTCGGCGAAGGGGTCCTCATCGTCGCCGGGGCGAACGAGCCCTTTTTCGACTCTGCGCGCGTAGTCGATGCAGTACTTCGCCCACGGCCTGGCCTCCAGGCGCGCCAGCCCGATCGGCTTGCCGGTGCCCAGGCAGAGCCCGAAGGTTCCCTCCTGGATCCGCTCGAGGGCCTCGTTGATCTCCGCGAGCATCACCCGCTCCGACTCCAGCAGCCCGAGGGTGAATTCCGTCTCGAAGTTATCGGACCCGATGTCGGCCGGGTGAGTGGGCATCGCCGAAAGATCGCCCGTTCCGTCCTGCCGGCTGCGGCGGACGGACCCGGTTTCCATGCCCGTCATGTCGCCGAGCAGGTCGCGCCGCTTCTCCAGGAGAATCTCCCGGAAGTGGCGAAGCTGCTTCTTGGTCAGCGGCGTCTTGGGCTTCCTCGAACGCTTCCTGCCGGCGGGCTTCGCCTTGGCCGGGGATTTGCCCTTGCTCCCGCCCCGGGAGGCGGAGGCTTTCGTCGATTTCTTCGAAGCGAACTTGGACCCGCCGGAAGCGGACTTCGACTTGCGGCTCGCCTTCTTCTTCGAGGAGGAGGCCTTCGACGCACCGGGGGTCTTCTTCCGGGTCGCCTTCTTGTTCGACGCGGCGGCGGTCTTCTTCGCCCGCTTCTTGGCGGACTTCTTTGCCGATTTTGATGATTTTGCCGACTTGGCGGACTTCTTCGCCACGGCGTGTTCCTTTCCGGTACGAATGCCTCCAGTCTGCCCTGCGCGTTCTCTTGAGCAGACCTAGAACCGCGAGAGTATAGGAATCGCCCCCCGCAGTGTCAATGCCAACCGCTTCGGCGCGGCAGCCCTGATCGCGGGGCGCTGACGGCGGATTCCTCGGGGACGCCGGACGAGCCGGACCCCGCAGAACCGACCTCCCATGATTCGCGCGCACCCGGGACGCCCCGGCGTCGGGCGGCTTGCCCGTGTGCGGATTTGCACGGTACAATGCATTGCTGACGGGATGCCACGAACCGCCGCTCAGACCGTCGCGCTGCTCCTGGGCGGGGTGTGCTGCGCGCTGGTCGGGGGGTGTGCGCCGTCCGAGCCGCCCGATGCGCACACCGCCGCGGACGCCGCCGCCGCCGCGGACCCCATGGCGGGCTACCCCAAGCGCACCGTCGTGCTGCTGAACCTCCAGCGCGTGCTCGACGAGGAACTTGCGCCCGAGCAACGGGCCGAGTCGATGAAGCTCATCGCCGAGCTCGGCGTGGACGATCCGCAGGTTCGCAACCAGCTCGCCGGGCTGCTCGCCCGCGAGGACTGCCCGCCGGAGCTGAGGGCGAAAGTCCTGGGCTTCCTGCTCGACAGCGGCGGCGCGGAACTGGCGCCGCACGTGGTCGCGGTCCTGCCCTCGCTGACCGGGGAGGACCCCACGCGGGAGGCCCTGCTGGACTGGCTGACCCGTCACCCCCAACCGGAAGTGCTCAGCGCCATCGTCAAGCTCTGGGCCGCCCAGTCGCCGCAGGACCCCGAGGAGCCGCGCTACCGCCAGGTCGTCGAGCGAATGACCGACAAATCCTGGGACCGGGCGCTGCTCGAGGCGATCAACACGCGGGGCTTCAACGCCCGCGGCTCGGCGCTGAGCATCCTCGCCAATCGCCTCGAGACCCCCGCCCTGCGCGAGCGGATCGCGGCGCTGCGCCCGCGCACCGACGCGGCGAAGACGCTGCGGCTTTTCAGCCAGCGCTTCGGATACGTGCCCCCGACCGGGCGGGAGTTCTACGCGGCGGTGATGCTCTACAAGAACGAGCTGCACCGCTTCGAGGAGGCGGCCCAACTGGCCGACTGGTGGCGCAAAGGCGGCGGATACCGTTTCCGCATCCGGGACTTTCACCTGCTCTCGCGTCTGGCGACCGACCCGCTGCGGCAAGCGAAACTGCGACGCGAGCAGCTCATCGCCGAGATCGGCCGGTCGGTCAAGTCCCGCCGGCACGTCCGCCGCGAGCCCTCCTCCGCCGGGGCGGACGACGACTACGTCGACCAGTTCTGGTTGCAGACCGACCGCCTGGACCTCGCGGACCTGTGGAACCTGCACCTGATCGACCGGATGCTCCAGCGCAAGCGCATGCGCCTGGCGCTGGAAGTCATGGCCGAGCGGGACCGGGCCGATCGGGACCATGCCTGGGGCGGGCTGGTCTTCTACCGCCGGGGGCAGGCCGAGGCGATCCTCTACCAGCCGGAGGAGGGCGTGGGCGACGAGCAGTATTACATCCCCTCCAAGCGCGCCCTGACCGATCAGCTCGACGCGATGGCGCGGTTCAGCGCCCACTTCGAGAAGGTCCAGAACGCCTCCCGCGCCGGCCCGGACGCCCGCGAGCTCAACGCCGCCAAGGCGGGGAACTTCTACGCCCTCCTGCTCACCCGCGTCGGCAGAAAGGAATACGCCGCGCACTACTACACGCCCGAGGGCATCGTGGTCTCCCTGGGCGTCTACCCCTTCGGCGACGGCGGGTAAGACGCTTCATCGGTCGAGCGGAGTCGCACCGCCCCCGGGCCGGACCGGACGGACCGGTCAACCGGGCATCTTCCCGGCCACGTCGCCGCTCCGGGTCCACTTCACGCCCTGACTGCGGGTATGAGTTCCGGTGAGGCGTCGCCGCAGGGAGCAGCCGCGCCCGTCAACGGATCGATCGGTGAGCCGCCGTTACTGTCCGAGTTTCTTGAGGATGCGCGCGATCGCCTTGCCTTCGCGCTGCATCTCGGCGAGGCGGCGGCGGTGTTCGGAGACCAGCTCGTCCGGGGCTTCGGAGAGGAAGCCCGGGTCGTTGAGGCGGGCGTTGACTTGCTCGATCTGATCATCAAGCATCTCGAGCCGCTGGCGGAGCAGGTGAATCTTGTCCTCGGCGGTGGGGGTCTGGCTGAGCACATCGTCGAAGACGTGCGAGGCGACGAACAGCGGCGCCTCCGTCCCGGCCGTCAGGGCGATCGCGTCGGAGGGGCGGGAATCGACCTCGATCGTCTCACCGTCCCGCTCGAGGTGAAGCCGGGCGATGAAGGTGTGGTTGATGATGTCGCTGATGACCACCTTTTCGATGCGCGCCCCGAGCTGTCCGATGACGTTGCCCAGCAGTTCGTGGGTCATCGGGCGGGGCGTGGGCTTCTGCTTGAGCCGCCGGTCGATGGCGAGGGCCTCGGCAATGCCGATGAGGATGGGGAAGTTTCGCTCCCCGCTTTTTTCGCGGAGGAAGATCACCTGCTGATCGCCCAGCTCCGTGATCAGGATGCGGGACAGTTCGACGGGCACATCCATCGGCCACCACCTCTCACCCGGGATTCTAGCCCACCCACCCGCACGGAAACAACCGGGCCGTAGGCCGGCTGACTCGTTGACTCGCCGGCTCGGTAACTGGTTAACTGGTTAACTGGTTACAGGGCGGCGTCGGATCGGACCCGTCGCCCGTCGCGGGCGCGATCACCGCCCGCGATCGTCCGGTTCCTGCAACCGGACGCCGCGGTGAGCCGCTTCCGCCGCAAATCAACCAGCCAACGAGTCAACGATCGACGAAGGAAGACCCATGCCCGGCGAATTCCCCCGGACGACCATTGAGGACCTCGACGTTTCCCGGATGATCATCGGGACCAACTGGTTCCTCGGCTTCTCGCACACCTCGAAGTCGAAGGACGACTACATCAAGCAGACGATGACCCGGGAGCGGATCGCCGACGTGCTCGAGCGGTTCTTCCGCGAAGGCGTCGATACGCTGCTGGGCATCCGCCCGGAGGCGCCGCACCTCGTCGAGGCGGTCAAGGATGCCGAGGACCGCACCGGCGTCGGCTGCCGGTGCATCGGGACCCCGCACATCGACGTCTCCGGGACGCCCCAAGCCGCCGAGGCCAACGCGCGGACCTTCGACGCCTACGCCGAGATCGGCGTCCGGGTCTGTATGCCTCACCAGTGCAGCACCGACGCGATGCTCGACCGCAAGTCGCGCTCGCTGCCGGGTATGGACGCCGTCTGCAAGCAGATCCGCGATCGCGGGATGATCCCCGGGCTCAGCACCCACACGGCCGAGGCGCCGATCTACGCCGACGAATCCGGGTTGGACGTGGGCGCCTACATTCAGATTTACAACGCCGCGGGTTTCCTGATGCACATCGAGATCGACTGGGTCAACCGCATGATCTGGGAGCGTCAGCGCCCGGTGGTCACCATCAAGCCCATGGCCGCGGGGCGGATCCCGCCGTTCGTGGGCATGAACTTCGTCTGGAGCACCCTCCGCCCGCAGGACATGGTCTGCGTCGGCACGATGACCCCGGACGAGGCGGCCGAGTTGATCGAGCTGTCCCGAAGCTGCTTCGAACGCCGCGCCCCGGAAGGCGAGCTCCAGCGCACCCGCTCCAAGGCGTCGGTCGAGGCGAACGTTCCCGGCGCGTGACGGGCTGCGCTGGCTCGTTGAGTCGCTGACCGAAACGGCCACGCCCTGCGCAGCGCACGCGACGCGCCGGAGGGGCAGGGCGCAGGGAGTTGCTCTCGTCGTCGGGGGGGCACGAC
This sequence comes from uncultured Planctomycetaceae bacterium, assembly GCA_964439555.1. Taxonomy (GTDB): domain Bacteria; phylum Planctomycetota; class Phycisphaerae; order SM23-33; family SM23-33; genus CAYTQL01. Next base: position 5,354 of record CAYTQL010000079.1, read on the forward strand.
CGAACGACGCCCCGAGCTCGGCCGGCGGGTTTTTTTGCGCATCGCCTCGTCCGGGGGGTTCCTTCTGGCGGAGCCGCGCCGGGCGGGGTATTCTCGGCGCGGCGAAACGTAAACCTCACGAAAGGGGCTTCTTCATGGATCAGCGAATCGTGATCGGGATCGTCATCGGGTGCCTTGGCGTCGCGTCCGCGGCGGGGGCGGACAAGGCCGACGCCGGGCTCGTGTCCTTCGTGCCGCCCGAGGCGATCGTCTTCGTGGAACGGAGCGGACACTCGGCCGTGCGGAAGGCGTTCCTCGCTTCGGAGTTCGGGGCCTTCGGGACCGACGAGGCGATCCTCCAGTTCGTCCGGGACTCCCGGATCAACATCGGCAAGCTGATCATGCGCGAGCTCCACGGGCTGCGCCGTCAGAAGGAGATCGACCGCCAGCAGAAGCTCCTCCACGAGTTTCTCCGCCCGTTCTGGTACGAGCGGAGCATCGGCTTCCTGCTCTCCGACGCCGATGCGGACACCCCGCCGGGCTGGGGCGTGGTCTGTGTGCCGGGCAAACACGCCGGCAGCGCCCGGGCGGCGTTGGAGAAGCTTATGGCCCATGACACCGTCGGCGCGGGCGAGAAGGGCAAGGCCCACCTGTTCACCGTCGAACGCGGGGGCTTCCGGTGGACGGGCGTCGCCCGCGGCGACCAGCCGTGGACGCTGCCCGAGGACCCGGACAAGCTCGGCGAGGCCCTGAAGGGCAAGAAGGTCCTCCTGGCCGCCTTCCCGCACCCGATGATCCTCCTGGCCGGGAGCCTCGATGCGGCCGAGAAAACCGCCCGCGGCTCCGGGCAGGAGAAGGCCCCCGGACGGATGAAGAAGATCCGCCGCGTCCTGGACCGCACCGCGATGGACCACTGGGCGATCCGATGGTACGTCGACGCCGGGAAACTCCGGGCGCTGATCTTCCAGGAGGATCGGAAGGCCTCGACCCAGCCGAGCCCGGAAGCCCGGGCCAAGGCCGCGACGCTCGAGCTGCTCGGGCTCGACCGCGTCGAGGGGCTCGGCGGGCATCACGGGTACGCCGACAAACTCTACACCGCCCGCGTCTTTGTGGATATCCCGAAGGGGCCCGTGGGTCTGCCGGCGGTCCTGGCCGATGCGGGCTACCTCCGAGCCAATGCCCTCGTGCCTTCCGAGGCGCCGATCCGCTTCGCGGCGAAGCTGAACGTGAAGACTCTCGCTACGCTGCTCGGCGGGGCAGAGAAGCTCGCGGCCGAGCGCGGCGGGGCAGAGAAGCTCGCGGCCGAGCGCGGCGGGGAAGAAGCTGCGAAGAAGCTCACCGAGCAGATGCGCCCCCTTCACGCCCTGCTGAACGCCAGCGACGGTCGCGCCGTGGGCTTCCTCTCGGCCCTCCCGGCCATGGGCATGATGGGCGCGGGCGGTCCGCCCGTGGCCGCGGTCGTGGGCGTCAAGGACCGCAAGGCCGCCCGGAAGGCTCTGGACGCGCTGGCCGAGACGTTGAAGGGAAGCGCGGAGGGGCGCGAGAACAACGTGCCCGACACGTACCGAAAGCACGAAATCCGCGTCCTCGGCAGCGGGTTTATGACGCCGCGGGCGACCGCGATGGACGACCGCCTGATCCTCGGCTTCAGCGACGCGGCGATCAAGTCCGCCATCGACGCCGCGCTGGACGAGACGGGCGGCTTCGAGAAGGACTCCGACGTCGCCCGCTACGCCGAGGTCGCAGGAAAAGGCTCGGTGCTGGTGAGCATCGACGTGGCCGCCCTGGCGAAGCTCGGCTGGCCGCTGCTGATGCAGGCGTCGCAAGAGGCCTCGGGCTTCCCCTTCCGCTCGTTGCCCGGGCCCAACAAAATGGTCCGCATGCTCGGCCCGAGCGTGGTCCTGGTCCGCCCCGCCGGCGACGGACTGATGATGACCGTCCGGGGCAAGGTCCCCCTGGCCGGAGAACTGTCCGTCGCCTATCCCTTCGCCGGCGCCCTGGCGTTCATGGGCCTGGCCGCGATGTTCTGATCCCATCCGGTTTCGGGCCCGCCTTTGGGTGGTGCGGTTCCCGAGTTGCCCGTCTCAGTCGCCGCACCGGTAAATCTACGGGCGGGTGGTGCAAATGTCGCCCGCGGTCGCCGGGAAAGGTTGACAACAGGGCTGAGGGACCCCGCGCGGAGAAGGAACGGGCCGGGACCGGGTCCGGTTGCCGAGTTGCCGGGCGGCCGAAGCGCCTGGGCGGGGGCGCATGGCGGTCCTTTGCCGCGGTCGGCGCTGGAAAGTTGGGACGAAAGCTGCTAGGCTTTCGCGGCGCTGGAACGGACCTGGACCGCTCCCCATGTACGGAAGGGACCCGAACGGCATGAGCAGCATCGTCTGCATGAAATTCGGCGGCACGAGCGTCGCGGACGCCGGGAAGATCCGCGCCGCCGCCAAGCGCGCCATCCGCACCCGCAAGGCCGGGCACGAGGTGGTCATGGTCGTCAGCGCCATGGGCAAGACCACCGATCAGCTCGAGGACCTCGCCGCCCAGATCACCCCGACCCCGCCCAAGCGCGAGATGGACCAGCTCCTGGCCACCGGCGAACAGGTGACCATCTCCCTGACCGCCATGGCGCTGGAGGAGATGGGTCAGCCCGCGATTTCCTTCACCGCCGGGCAGATCGGGATGCTCACCGACGAGGCGCACACCAAGGCCCGGCTCCGCTCGATCGACGCGCGACGCATCCACGAGCAGCTCGACGCCGGGAAGATCGTCATCGTCGCCGGCTTCCAGGGCGTCACCGAGCACGGACATCTGACCACGCTCGGCCGGGGGGGCTCGAACGTGACGCTGGTGGCGTTGGCGGCCTCGCTGGGCGCGGAGGTCTGCGAGAACTACACCGACGTGGACGGCATCTTCACCGCCGACCCGCGCCTCGTGCCTACCGCCCGCAAGCTCCCGCGGGTCAGCTACGACGAGATGCTCGAGCTGGCAAGTCTGGGCGCGAACGTGCTGCACAATCGCGCGGTGGAGATGGCCAAGAAATACGACGTGCCCATTCACGTCCGCAGCAGCCTGAACAACAGAAAAGGAACGATGATCGTGTCTGAGACCCACGACATGGAGCGCATCGTCGTCAGCGGCGCCGCCCTGAAGAACAAGCTTGCCCGCGTAACCCTCCGGGGCACCCCCAACCGCCCGGGCGTGGCGGCGAACATCTTCCACACGATCGCCGCGCGGCGGATCGTCGTCGACGACATCATCCAGACCGTCACCGGCGAGGACACCGCCACGATCAGCTTCACCATCGACCTGGCGGACATCAACGACACGAAGAAGGTCGTCGGTGAGATCTGCGACGAACTCGACGCCACCGCCCTCTTCGAGGATCACCTCGCCAAGGTCTCCATCGTCGGCGTGGGGATGCGCGTTCACACCGGCGTCGCCCAGCGGATGTTCGCCGCGCTCGCCGAAGCGGGCGTCAACATCCAGAATATCACCACCTCCGAAATCCGCATCTCCTGTCTGATCGACCAGGACCAGGGAGCCGAGGCGCTCAACGTGGTCCACGACGCCTTCGAGCTTGGCGGAAAGAAAAAGGGCAAGAAGCGCAAGGCGAAGAAGGCCCGAAAGGGCAGGAAGGCTTCGAAGAAGCCCACGTCCGGCAAGTCGAAGAAGTCCCGGAAGCGAAAGAAGGCCGCCAAGGCCAAGAAGACCAAGAAGACGAAAAAGGCCCGCAGCAGCCGGAAGTAGTCCGCCATGGCCCGCCGGGGCGCTTCACCGCCGAGCCGCGCCGCACGGAAGCGGCGGTATTGGCTGCGGAAGGGCAAGCTTGCCGCGCTGGTCGCGCTGCTGGCGTTGGCGGGGGTTCTGGGCGATCGCCTGGGCTTCTTCGGCGCCGCTGCCCCGCCGGACATGGAGCGATACCACGGGCGGACGGTGCGGGTCGCCCGGGCGGTCGACGGCGACACGGTCCGCCTGGCGTTGTCCGATCCGAAGAGGGATCGCCGGCAGACCGTCGTCCGCCTCTGGGGCGTCGACACGCCCGAGACCGTCAAGCCCGAGACCCCGGTGGAGCATTACGGCCCCGAGGCCGCGAAGTTCACCCGCCGTGCGACCGAGGGCAAGACCGTCCGCCTCGAGCTGGTCCCCGCCCGGACCCGCGGGCGGTACGACCGCGTGCTCGCCTACCTTCACCTCCCCGACGGACGGTTGCTCAACGCCGTGCTGGTCGAGCAGGGCTATGCCTACGCCGACCCCCGTTACGGGCACCCGCGCCTGGAGGAGTTCCTCGAACTCCAGCAGCGGGCCCGCCGCGCCCGCCGCGGGCTCTGGGCGGCGGGCGAGCCGCCGAAGGACCTCCCGCACTACTGGCGCGGCGAGCTGCCGCCCCTGGAGCCCCCGACCACGACGCGCGCCGCGGGCGTCAACGCCCGCACGCCTTGAGGTCCTCTCGCGGGGCTGCTAGGCTGTGGAATTCCTCGAAAGCGCAAGGGAACCATCATGGACAACTTCGAATACCGCGAAGGACGACTCTTCTGCGAGCAGGTGGACGTGGAACGCCTCGCCGCGGAGCACGGAACGCCGCTGTACGTCTACTCCGCCGCGACGCTGGGCGCGCACTACGACCGCATGGCCGAGGCGTTCGGCGCGTTGGAGCCCACGCTGTGCTTCTCGATCAAGTCGCTGGCGAACCTGAACATCCTGGAACTGCTGCGGGACCGCGGCAGGGGGTTCGACGTCGTCTCCGGCGGTCAGGTCTTCCAGGTCAAGCGGATCGGGGCGGACATGAGCAAGGTCGTCTTCGCGGGGGTCGGCAAGACCGACCGGGAGATCACCGAGGCCATCGAAGCCGGGGTCGGCGTGTTCAACGTCGAATCGGAGCAGGAATTCGAGAACCTCGCCCGCCTCGCCGAACAGGAAGGCCGAGCGGTCCGTGCGGCGCTGCGGGTGAACCCGTACGTCTACGAT
>CAYTQL010000080.1:0-10232 GCA_964439555.1 uncultured Planctomycetaceae bacterium
GGTCCTCCGGGGCGTTCTCGGGGACGTTGGTGTCCAGCAGGTACAGCGGGACGCGCCCCACACGGGTCAGCCAGATCTGCGCCCGTCCCGTGCGGTTGGGCATGTCGAACTCGATCGTCAGCGGCGTCTCGTCCGGGTTGCGGACCAGTTCGACCGGCATGTTCGGAAAATCGTTTCGCGGGAACAGCTCGAGCTGCCACCCGTCGGCGTTGAGCCGCTGGCGGAAGTAGCCCTGCTGGTAGAGCAGCCCGATCGCCACGAGGGGCACGTCGAGGTCCGAGGCGCTCTTGAGGTGGTCGCCCGCCAGGACGCCCAATCCGCCGGAGTAGATCGGCAAGCACTCGTGGATGCCGTACTCGGCGCAGAAGTACGCGTACTGCGGGCCGTCGGACTCCCCGTACGCCTTGGCATGCCACCCGGGCTGGTCCATGTAGGCGCGGAACTTGTCGTGCACCCGCTGGAGATGCGCCAGGAAGCCCTCGGAACTGCCGACCTCGTTGAGGCGCTTCTGGTCGATCTGCCCCAGCAGCGCCACCGGGTTGTGATAGCACCGGTCCCACCCGACCGGGTCGAGTCGGCGGAAGAGGTCCTGCGCCGCGCCCTGCCAGGTCCACCACAGGTTTCGGGCGATCTCCAGCAGCGGCCTGAGGTTTTTCGGGAGCGACGGTTCGATCGTAAAGGTACGTAGCGGTCGCATAGAGTATCCACTTGAGCGATCGACGGCGGGGCGGGTGCACAAGTCACCCGCCGGCCAAGCCGTCGGCGTACTTCGGGTTCATCGGCAAAACGCTTCGGGCGTCTTACGCAAACTCGCCGCCCGCCGAGGCGACATCCTAGCCTCACGCGCCCGCCCGGCCAACGATCAATCACGCAATCGCGAAGCCCCCGCGGCGCGCATTTTCGCGGACCGATCCGGACTTCTCGTGCGTCTAAAGGACTGAAGCAGCGCCCCGGAGCGGATGCCGGGGACCGACTCCCTATAATGCAAGTGACGAACCGGCCTTGATTAGCCGATATCGGGGACGTGGGTTTACGTAATCTCACGTCCGGAGGTGCATGATGGTACATCGCAGACACCGCTACCGCACGGGGGCGAGCGTTCGCAGGGCGCGACGGCGCCCGCGGCGTCACGGCGTCCCCCTGCGGCCCCGTTGGCGAAGCGAATGCCGCGAACAGCCCAAGGCCGAGTCATCGGACGAACGCGACTGAACACCGGCGAGGCACGCCGAAAGGAAGCCCCTATGCGAATCGCAACCCGTTTCCTGATCGCCGTTGCCCTGGCGCCCGCGTTTGCCGCGCCCGCGAACGGGCAGGTCTACCGCAAGAACGTCGGGCAGGCGCTGGACTCGAACTACCAGATCGGCTCGGGCGGATACAACACCGTTGTCGGAGGCGAGGGCGGCGTCAACACGCAGCTCATCGTCACCGGGCAGGTGACGGGGCTGGCGGGGTTCCGCGGGAACGTCGGGTATCGCCCGTCGAACGAGCTGGGGCTCGACGTCCCCTCGGCGACGCTCTCGGACTTCCGCCGCCAGTCGGTGAACGTCTCGGATGTGCTCACCGGGCAGACCTACAAGAGCCGTTCTTACTTCGCGCCGTCGCGGACCTCGGTGCAGGCTTACAGCATCGAACAGAATCTGAACCAGCCGGGCACCAGCAAGCCGCTGACCCGCTTTACGACGCCGCGATTCGCCCGCAAATTCTACGACGAAGCGACCGAGGAATATCGCCCCCTCACGGCCGTGGACCTCGCGCCCGAGGTCCCGATGCCCCGCGAACCGATCGTGGCCGAGGACGGCGCGGTCGTCCGCACGCGCGACGATGAGCCCGGCAGCGAGTTCGTCGAGCGGTACGATGAGCCCGGACCCGGGGCGCTGTTCGGCATGCTCCGGCGCACGGAGCGTTTGGAACTGGCCAACGAGCTCTACCGGCTCGGACGAAACGACCGACGCCTCGACGCCCGCCTCGAGGGCCCCCAGCAGGACCCGGCACAGCGGGAGGAGGACCAGCGCGACCCGCGCCTGCGGGACGTCAATCGCCCGCTCGGGGCGGAGGACCTCCGCCGGACGGCGCCGGAGCGTCGCGGAGAACCCGTCCGCCCCAACGAGGACGTCTACACCGACCTCCTCGTCCGCATGCACCAGCAGCGCAGCGGCCGCGGGCAGCCCACGGAGTTCGGCGTCGAACGCGACACCGCGGAGTTGATCGAGGCGTGGGAGAAACCCTCCGGGCGTAAGCAGGAGAAGATCGTCGAGTACTCCAAGCAGCGCGGTCAGGTGGTGCTCCGCGGGCTCGCGGGCAAGGGCAAGGACCTGTTCAATCGCTACATGAACCAGGGCGAGGCCCGCTTGCGGGACGGGAAGTATTACGACGCCTACGGACGATACCAGCTCGCCGCCACGGTCAACCCCCGCAATCCGCTCGCGCGACTCGGGGCCGGGCTGGCGCTGTTCGGCGCGGGCGAGCCGCTCTCGGCCGGGTACCAGGTCCGCCAGGCGATGGAGCTGTTCCCCCCGATCATGGAAACCCGGCTCACGACGGCGAAACTGCTCTCTGAGAAGCGAATCGCCCAGCGACTCTCGCAGATTCGCCGCCGACTGGAGCGGAAGGACAAGACCGAGCCCCTGCTCGCCCTGGCCGGGGCGTACTTCAGCCTCAACAGCGGGCAGCAGGACCAGGCGAAGGAGTTCGCCCGGGCGATCCAGGCCTCCGGGAGCGACGACAAGCTCACCAAGGCCTTCGCCGCCTACGTGTTGACCGGCAAGAGCCCGAGGCTCCGGGAGAAGGCGTCCGCGGAAAACTGATCGCGCGGGCGATCAGTCCAGGTCGTCGGCCGCCCGGCGGATGGCGCTGAGCAGCTCCTCGGGCGGCGAGGCCTTGTTCAGGTAGCTCACCGCCCCGGCGCCGATCATCCGCTCGCGCATGTCCGCCTCGTCGTGCATGCTCAGCCCGATCACGCGGAGTTCGGGCGCCTCCTCGAGGATTGCCTCGGTGGTCTCGGCGCCGCTCATGCCGGGCATCGTCGCGTCCATGATGACCACGTCCGGATGCATCTGCTTGACCACCTCCAACGCCGCCCGCCCGTCGGAGGCTTCGCCGACCACCTGGATGTCCTCCTCCTCCGCCAGGAGCAGCCCGAGCCCCTGGCGCATGGTGTCGTGGTCGTCGACGAGCACGACGCTGATCGCCTCGTCCAACCGCTCCCGTCCGATCCCGTCATCGGAGGCTTCGCTCGGGGCCTCCGATGCGCCGGCGGAGACGGCTTCGGCGAGTTCCGCAGGGCCCGCCTCTCCTGCGGTCGCGGGAACGCGCAGCACGACCTCCGTCCCGTGCCCTGCGCTGCTGCGGACCCGCATGGCGCCCCCGAGCAGCTCGATCCGCTCCCGGATGCTCAGGAGCCCGAAGCCGGTGGGGGGGCTCGGGCTGGGCGGGCGCCGGGGTGAAGCCGATGCCCTCGTCGCTGACGTAGATCACCAGCATCCCGTCCGCCTCCCGCTCCAGGTCGACCCGGGCCGCCGGGGCCTTGGCGTGCTTGACCACGTTGAACAGCAGCTCCCGCACCGCCTGGAACAGAAAGGCGCTGACAGGCTCGCGCGCGGGCTCGGCGCCCTGCTCGGCGCGGATCTCCACGTGGACCTGGTGTTTCTGCTCCATCCACCGCGCCAGCCAGCGAAGTCCGGCGAGGAGGCCCTCGTCGTAGAGGATCGGCGGGCTGAGATCGTAGGTCAGACTGCGGGAGGCGTCGATGGATTCGATCAGCAGTTTGTCCACCTGGTCCAGCGCCTGGGAGAGCTGCTCGTCCCCGGTCCGCCCGGTGATGATCTCCAGGTGGAACCGCGCCCCGACCAGCAGTTGCTGGAGGTGATCGTGAAGCACCTGGGCAAGGCGGCGGCGTTCGCGCTGCTCGGCCTGGGTCAGCTCCAGCGCCATCGCCTGGAGCTGCCTGGCGCGCTGCTCGGCCTCGGCGGTTCGCTCGGCGACGCGCTGCTCCAGGACGTCCCGCGAGCGGCGCAGGGCCCCGACCAGCCGGTCACGCTCCTCCACCGCGAGGTGACTGGCGGTGACGTCCCGGGCGATCGTCAGCAGCGATTCGACCTCCCCGTCCCCGGTGCACAGCGGAATCAGCTCCAGATTCCAGAAGGTCTGTTGATGCTCCGGACCGAGGCGGGCCTCGAACTCCTCAAGGCGCATCGGCTTGCCGGTGCGGACCACCTCGCCCAGCAGCGGCTCGATCTTCGGCGCCACCTCGGGATAGGCCTCGGCAAAGGTCCGTCCGAGCAGCGGGCCCTCGGATTCCCGCGGGATACCCTCGGCCGCCGGGTTCACGTAGAGGAAGCGGTAGGAATCGAGATTCAGGACCCCCACGCCTACGGGTGCGTTTTCCAGGAGCTTGTCGAGGAACTCCCGCTGCCCCGAGAGCTCCCGCTCGCGGCGCTTCAGGTCGCGGAACAGCAGGGAAAACGGCTCGCGCAGCCCGGTCTGGATCAGCACGCGGTAGATCAGGAAGAAGGCGACGATCTTGAGGAAGTGGCCGATCATGTTGGGCACGGCCTCGGGGTCGTCGTACAGCATGAAGGCGGCCTCGGAGGCGATGGTCACGGCGACGGAGGCGGCCAGCAGGCCCGTCGCCGTGCGCCCGAGGTGCTTCCGACAGCGCCGCGCCAGCCCGATCGCCACCAGCAGGGCGGCGACGACGCCGAGTTCCACGCCGATCTTGAAGGGCGTCAGCGACCCGCCGCCGGCGGGGTCGGCCCGCCAGGTGTCCGGGAACCATCCCGCGAAGATCAACCAGATCAGCACGCCCGCGATCGCGGCGCAGGTCCCCAGCACCACCGGCGGACGGGCGCTGCGACGGGAGGCGGTGAACGCGGCGATCAGCACCCCGGCCTGGAGAACCCGGGCGGCTACCCACAACTGCGTAGCGAGGTTCGCGCTTCCCCCCGTCGCGAACACGCCCATTCCGCTGTACGCCAGCGTGTGCAGCAGGTCGATCAGCGCCACGAACCCGTACCCGACGCCCAGAATGAGCATCGGCGGGCTTTTGACCAGGTCCCGGGAGTTCCAGGTGATCAGGAAAATCCCCGTGGCCACGGCGATGCTGAACCCCTCGGCCAGGACGTGGAACAACAGGTAGTTCCGGAGCCCGATGGTCATCAGGCCCATCAGCAGCCCCGTGCCGAAGAGCAGCTCAAATCCGTCCCGCCTTGCCCGTGATCGCTCCGGGCTCTCCGCGGATTCAGGAATGGATTGCACCTCGCTCATGTCCGTAGGCCGTACTGCGCAGCACCCCAAAGGAGCCACTCCACCAAAACCCTCCGCCCCGCGGGTTGCCGGTCCTTCCGCACAGTCTAGGCGCGACCCGGGCGGGAAACCACCGACCGAAAGCGATTCTGCGCCGCTTGTCACGACCGGCCCGACCGGGGCAGAAAAGCAGGGCGAGGCGGGCGCCGGCGTGCGTCCGCGCCCGACGGTTGCCGCGGGCAGGGACTGGAGGCGGCGACGCGCGAATCCGCTGTCGCGCGGGGCGAAGCACGACAAAGCCCGACGCAACAACTTGCCGCCTCGAGGAGACCGGGATACGATCGGAAAACGGTATACGACGGTTCGGGCAGTCCGGTTTCGTCTTCGAAGGAGAAGGTCATGGTCATCGATCGCGAAGAGCCGCAGGTCGCTCGGCACGTGGACATCCGGCGGGTGCTGCACATCATGCTCGACGAGGCGACGACGGCTTTGGGGGAGTGTCTTTCGGGATTGAGCGACGAACAGCTCTGGGCGCGCCCGCTTTCCGGGCGGCACGCGATCGGCACGATGCTGATGCACTGCATCGAAAACCTCGACGAATACGGCGTCCTCTGCCAGACCGGGCGCAGGGCCGTGGGGGTCGAGGGGTTCGACATGTGGACCAAGGGCCCGAAGGAGATGGACGCGGAGCTCCGCGGCAAGAGCCTCCCCGGCGTCCCGGAGATCGAGCGGATGCTCGCGACGGTCCGGGATGCGGCCCTGGCGGCGACAGATGAAGCCAGCGAGTACGAGCTCCACGAGCCGCTGCCCGGGAATGAGTGGATGAAGCGCTTCGACCGCACCCGCGCCGATGCGATCGTCCGCACCGCCATGCACGCCAACGCCCACACCCGCCAGATCTGGGCCCTTCGCGGAAAACTCGACGCCGTCGACCCGGACCACCACTGGCCGCGACAGCTCTGGGCGTAGGGGGCCCGGCGATGGTCCGCGCGGCGACAAAGGATGAACTGTGGACCGACGCCTGGGGCGGACCGACCGAATACAGACGCACGGCGCCGGGTCGGTTCACGCTGAGGAGCTTCGGACGCGACGGCAGGGTCGGGGGAGCGGGGTGGACGCCGACCTCGTCGTCGAGAGGGCGGCTCTTCGGCGTCGCGACGAGGCCTGCCTCTCCGTAAGCGGGGGGCTCGCCGGCGCCCCCTTCAGGCGCTCGGCAGGTCGGGGAAGACCTCGGCCACGACGGGGTTGACGAGCCGCCCGTCGCGGGCGTTGACCGCGGAGGCCCGCCCGGCGTCCATGTCGGCGAAGGCGTCGGGCCCGAGCTCGGCCAGTTCGCGCGCGTAGGGGAGCGTCGCGTTGCACAGCGCCTGCGTGCTGGTCCGCCCGACGGCGCCGGGCATGTTCGCCACGCAGTAGTGCACCACGCCGTCGACGATGTACGTCGGCTCGGTGTGCGTCGTGGGGCGGGAGGTCTCGAAGCATCCGCCCTGGTCGATCGCCACGTCCACCACCACCGCGCCGCTCTTCATCCGGGCGATCGTCTCTCGTTTGAGCAGCACCGGGGCCCGGTCTCCGGCCAACAGGACCGCTCCGACCACCAGGTCCGCTTGCAGGGCGTAGTGTTCGATGGCGTGCGGGTCGGAGTAGACCAGGTCCACGTTGGCGGGCATGAACTGCTCCAGCGTCCGCAGCCGTTCGAGATCGATGTCCATCAGCACGACGTGGGCGCCCACGCCGGCGGCCACGCGCGCCGCGGCCGTGCCGACCACGCCGCCGCCGATGACCAGCACGTTCGCCGGAGCCACGCCGGCGACACCGCCGAGCAGGATGCCGCGCCCCATCATGGGCTTCTCGAGGTACTTCGCCCCCTCCTGGATGGACATTTTCCCGGCCACCTCGCTCATGGGCGTCAGGAGGCACAGGCGTCCGTCGCGGTCGCGGAGCGTCTCGTACGCCACCGCCGTGATGTGCGAATCCAGCACGCAACGGGTCAGCTCGCGGTCGGCGGCGAGGTGGAAGTAAGTGAACAATGTCTGCCCCGGCCGGAGCAGTTCGAACTCGCCGGGCTGGGGCTCCTTGACCTTCACGACCAGCTCGGCGCGGGCGAAGAGCTCCTCGGCGGACGGGACGATCTCGGCGCCGCACGCCTCGTACTCGGCGTCGCCGAAGCCGCTGCCCTCGCCGGCCGAACTCTGGATGAGCACCTCGTGTCCGTCGGCCCGGAGCAGATGCGCCCCGACCGGCAACAGGGCCACGCGGTACTCGTCCGACTTCACTTCCTTGGGTACGCCGATAATCACACAAGACTCCTCGGGACGGCAGGGATACGAAAGCCCCGTCAGGGCGACGATAGCGGGATGACGATCAGCCGGCGCGGGGGAATGCCGGGAGCCGCTCCGGGGGCCCGTGCGTCTGCGGAGCCCTCTCCCGCGTCCGGCGGCTTGCCGGTTACGGCAGAACGATCTGCCCCTCGATGATCACGTCGTCGAAGGCGACGATGTTCTTGGTGTAGTGCCCGGCGTGGCCCATCAGTTCGACGGCGAAGCTGTAGCCCTTCTTCCGGGCGTAGTCGGGACGGCGGGGCTTGACGTCCTTGACGGTCTTGCCGTTGATCTTCCAGACGTACTTCCCGTCGCCGTCGTGCTCGACGAGGAAGGTGTAGGGCGTGTCGATCTTCATCCGGGTGTTGGAGTCGGTCCAGCGGCTCCCGAACAGGTCGAGGTAGGCGCCGTACTTGCCCAGGCGGAAGTAGTCGTCGTAGAGCGAGTAGTAAGCCCGGCGGTTGCGGTAAGGGTTGAGTCCGAGCTGGAAGTAGTAGTTGGACTGCCCGTCGAATTGAATCTTGAACGGCTTGTCGTGCCGCCACCGCAGCTTGTTGAGGATTCGCCCGTACCCGTACCCGGCCAGCGAGGTCGCCATCACGCCCTTGCGGATGGACCACACCCCGTCGATGTTCTCCCAGTCCTTCTTGTGGTGGGGGTTCGAGAAGTCGTAGACGATCTTGACCCGCTTGTCCTTGATGACGGTGAGCTTCCCATGGAAGCCCTTGTACTTCTTGGCGATCTGGGCGGCCAGGTCCCCCGAGGCGGTCTGCCCGAGCAGATCGTCGAGCTGGGTGTTGATCAGCCGGGCCTTGGCGGCGTAGATCGCCGGGGGCTTCGAGGCCAGGTAGGTCTTGAGGACTTCCTGGGCGGCGCGCGCGACGTTCTTCTGGGCGTCGTCGTCACGGAGCGATTCGGCGTACTCGTGAAGTTGCTCGGCCCATTCCAGGGCCTTGTTGCCCGCGGGCTTCTTCGCGTGCACCAGGAAGGTGCTCACCCCGGCGACCGCCTCGGCGAGCGGATCGTCGGCGCCCTTGAGGTACTTCCCGGCCGTGGCGACGTCGCCGTCGCACTGGAGGTACATCCGCCCCAGCGCCTTGCGGGCCGAGGCGACGGCGTCCTCGTTGCCGCTCTCCCTGGCCGCCTTGAGCTGCGCCGCGGCGTTCTTGAGGCGGAGCCGCCGGGCGTTGAGGGCCCGGACGCGCTTGGTCACGGCGGAGAGCTGGTTGCGCATGTCCGTCAGCCGGTACACGCTGATCAGCCCCCGCGAAGCGTAGAGGACGGCGTTGGCCTTGGCAGCGTGCTCTTCGCTCCGCGCGGCCCGCTCGGCGTAGGCGAGATTGGCCTGGACGACCTCGCGGGCGATCTCACGGATCTTCGAGACCGCCTCGCGGTCCTTCTGGGCGCGGGTGAGCCGGTTGCGGAGCATCTCCCGTTGGAGGTCGATACGCTCCAGCTCCTCCATCGGGTCGAGCTGGTCCCGCACCGCCAGGGCGCGCTGGATGAAGGTCATCGCGTCATCGGAGCCCACGGGCATGAGGACCTCGACGGCCGTGTCCGCCAGGGCGATGCGCAGCTTCCGCGGCGTGGCGGTGTCCTCGCAGGCCTGGGCGATCGCGCGTCCCACCGCCAGGTTGTCGGTGGTATCGGCGGTCTTCTTCGCCTCGTCGATCCGGTCGCCGTAGACCTCGCGCACGATCTTCTCTTCCGGGCTTTCCTCCGCCGGAAGAGCGCAGACGCCGACCAACAGGACCAGGGCGAGGCAGAATGTCCGGTTTCGGAGATGCATACCAACCTCCCAGCGGGCTTTGCCCATTAGACCCCCGATGGTCTGACAGGTTCCAGAACGGTTGCGGCTAAACGAAACCTTCACAGCCCGCCTCCGGAGCCTCGGAGGCGGGCCGCAAAGGACGTCCGTTCATACAACATCAAACGTCGGCGTCAGTCTTCCAGAAGCTTCTCGGCAATCTGCACCGCGTTCAGGGCCGCGCCCTTGCGGATCTGATCGCCGGCGACGAGCAAGGCGATCCCGCGCCCGTCGGGCATGGAGATGTCCCGCCGGATGCGCCCGACGAGGATGTCGTCCTGCCCGGTGGCCTCGAGGGGCATCGGGAAGCGGTTCGCGTCCGGATCGTCCACCACGCGGACGCCCGGGGCCTTCGAGAGGATGTCGCGAACGTCCGCCGGGGTCATGGGTGTCTCGAACTCGATGTTCATCGCCTCGGTATGCGCCCGGGGGACCGGGACGCGGATGCAGGTGGCGGTCACGGCGATGTCCTCGTCGTGGAAGATCTTGCGCGTCTCGCGCCAGGTCTTGCGCTCTTCGAGGTTGTACCCGTCGGGCCCGATCTCGCTGTCGTGGGAGAAGACGTTGCTGACGATGGGGTGGGGGAATTTGCGCTTCTCGATGGGCTCGCCGGCGACGTGCGCCTTCATCTGCTCCTCCAACTCCCAGAGCCCCCACGCCCCGGCGCCGCTGACGGCCTGGTAGGTCGAGACCACCACGCGCTGCACGCGGTTGGCGCAGTGCAGCGGCCAGAGCGGCACAGCCATGATGATCGTGGAGCAGTTCGGGTTGGCGATGAGTCCCTTGTGCTTCCGAATGTCCTCGGGGTTGACCTCCGGGACCACCAGCGGGACCTCGGGGTCCATGCGGAAGGCGGAGGTGTT
>CAYTQL010000081.1:0-10211 GCA_964439555.1 uncultured Planctomycetaceae bacterium
GTTCTTCATGGCCCTGGCGGCGCTGTGCGAGGGCTACACGGTCCTCTCGGGCGACCACTCCCTGCGGCACATCCGCCTCTGCCAACCGCTGATCGACGCGATCAACGGGCTCGGCGCCTGGGCGGTGAGCACCAAGCACGACGGGCACGCCCCGGTGGTGGTCCGCGGACGGCTCAAGGGCGGGCAGGTCCGCATCGACGGGATCGACTCCCAGCTCGCCTCGGCGCTGGCCGACGCCCCGACGGAGCTGTTCGTCGAGCGCCCCGGCGAGAAGCCCTGGGTCGCCCTGACCCTCGATTGGCTGGACCGCGTGGGCATCGAGTATTCCAACGAGAACTTCGAGCACTACCGCATCCGCGCCCGCAGCCCGTGGCCGCCCTTCGAGGCGAAAATCCCCCTCGACTGGTCGGCCGCACTGTATCCCGTCGTGGCCGCGGTGATCGGCTCGGACAGCGAGGTCCGCCTGCCCGGGATGGACTTCGCCGACTGCCAGGGCGACAAGATGGTCATCGAGATTCTTCAGCAGATGGGCGCCGACATCGAGGTCACCGACGACGAGGTCATCGCCCGCAGCAGCGAACTGAAAGGGCGGGAGATCGACTGCAACGACTTCATCGACCAGTTCATGCTGCTGGCCGTGGTCGGGGCCTTCGCCGAGGGGCGGACCGTGCTGACCAACGCCGAGGTCTGCCGGTACAAGGAATGCGACCGGATCGCCGAGACCGCCGCGGCCCTCCAGGCGATGGGCGCCAGCGTGGAGGAGCGCCCCGACGGGCTGCTGGTGCGCAAGTCCAAGCTCCGCGGCGCCCAGATCGAGTCCCGGGGGGACCATCGCATGGTCATGACCTTCGCCGTCGCCGGGCTCGGCGCGTCGGGGCAGACCAAGATCACCGACACCGCGTGCATCAAGAAGACCTTCCCCGACTTCGTCGGCCAGATGCAGTCCATCGGCTGCGACATGGAGACGATCTGAAGCCGGCTCACCGCGGTCGGCTGCCGACGGGCGCGCCGGCCGCGGGACCCCAGCCCGGCGCCGGGCTGCTGCGAAGCGCGCGAATGGACGCCCCGCACCTCGGTCGTCTCGCTGAAGAGCGCCCCGACGAGGGCTCGGTCGCGCGGGCCGTGTCCCGCGGGCCGGCGGCGCGGCGACGGAAGACCTCCACGCGGCTCGGCGGTTTGCCGCAGAGGCACACCCGCTCGCCGAGGCTCTCCAGGCTCGCGTACAGCAACGCGGCGTCGTGGGGGTTGTCCGACGGCTGGCCGTACTTGCTGTCCCAGAAGAACAGTTCTCCCGGGCTCGCCGCCAGCCAGCGGCGTCGGGCGTCGGCGACGTCAAAGACCGTTACCGCGTTCCGGCGCAGATAGGGCACCAGCACATGGGTGGTGATCGAGCGCCCCTCGCGATCGTCCGTCCGGCGGACCGCTTCGTGGACCGCCCCGTGCAGCCCGCCGCGGTCGAGGCGCAGCGGGCGGACCTGCCCCGCCGCCTGCGCGATCGCCAGCGCCGCCAGCAGGATCACCATCGCCGGCGCCAGGAGGGGCGCGAACTGCCTGCGCCGCCAGAGCAGCAGCGACACCGCCGTCAGCACGCCGCCCATCACCGCGACGAGCACGAAAACGCCCCAGTGGAGATACGGGTGCGCCTCGACCACGGCCAGGACCGACGCGGCGCACATGATCGCCCCGTCAGCGGGGATCGCGCGGCGCGGTTGGCGGAGGATCGCCCCGACGCCGCCGACGCCCAGCGCCGCGGTCAGCGCCGCGCCGGGAACGAGGAACCGCGGGTACCCGCCGGAGGCGAAGAGCCCGTAGCGGTAGATCATCGTGTGCAGCAGGACCAGTCCGAGCGCGAGTGCCCCGACGATCCGCGCCCGCCCGCGGAGGATCACCGCCCCGAGCACCGCGCAGCCGACCGTGGCGGCCCCGGCGGCGGCGACGTAGTTGACCACGAAATGCCCCCAGTCGCCGGTTCCGTAGACGTCCGTGTATCCGCGGGAGAACATGCCCACGGGCGACTCGCCGGGTGGCAGCCCGGCCGCCTCGGCCCCGATGACCCACATCGCCGGCGCCCACAGCGCCGCGAAGGGGCAGGCCCACAGCCAGGCGGTCGTCAGCGTCCGTCGGACGCTGTGCCCGGATTCGACCCAGGCGTCCCACAGCCCCGCCGCCGCGACGATCGGCGCCAGGCCCATCGTCTCCGGGCGGGTGATGAACAGGAGGCTCCACGCCGCACACGCCCCCACGCGGTTACGCCGCAGCCACAGCCACGTCCCCAGCGCCATGTACAGCGCCGCGGGGGTTTCGGTGAGCGTCGTCAGCGAGAGGGTCAGCACCAGCGGCTGGACCCAGACGACGGCCGGGGCCCACCGGGCGAAGCGCTCCAGCCCGATCGGCGTCAGGGCCCGCCGGGCGATGCCGTAGCCCAGCAGCGACGTCGCCGCGGTCATCAGGGCGCTGAGGATGCGGCAGCCGGTCATGCCGCCCGACCGCGCCGCGAGGGCGGCGGGAATGTTGTAACCCGGGCGGGCCCAGAGGTGCCACAGCGCGCCGGGGTTCTCCCAGGCGTCCAGGGCGATCAGGTAGTGCGTGCAGTCGTCGTCCTGGTAGAACCCGTCGCTGAGAGCGGCGCCGCCCAGGGCGATCGCCAGCCCGGCCAGCGTCAGACCGATCGCCACGCGCCGTCCGCGGCGGTCGGGGGGCTGCGGTGTTTCGGGACGCCCGGCGTTCATGACGTCCCCCCCAGCGTGTGAATGACCATGGTGTTGGTCGCGCCGGGCTGCCCGAGGGGTCGCCCGGAGAGGACGACGATCTTCTCGCCCGGGCGGGCGAGGTCGAACCGGCGGCAGTACCGCTCGGCGAGGGCGAGCACGTCGCGGGTGTGCTCGGGCGCCTCGGCCTGGACGGCCTGGACGCCGTAGTAGAGGCACAGGCGTCGGACCGTCGCCCGGCGGGGGCTGATCGCCAGCAGGGGCGCCGGCAGGCGGCTCTTGGCGAGGATGCGTGCGGTGGCGCCCGTCGCGGTGAGCACCGCCACCGCGGCGATCTCCTCGACCTCCAGCACTTCCCGCAGCGCCGCGGCCAGGGCGGCCACGGTCCGGGCCGAAACGTGCTCCACCCGCATCGGCGGTGCGATCTCATCGTGGTAGGTCTGCATCGCGCGGACGATGTCGTTCATCATCTCGACCGCTTTGACCGGGTGCTCTCCGACGGCCGTCTCGCCCGAGAGCATGACCGCGTCGGTGTAGTCCAGCACGGCGTTGGCGACGTCGCTGACCTCCGCCCGCGTCGGGGTCTCGGCGTGGGTCATCGTCTCGAGCATCTGCGTGGCGACGATGCAGCCCTTCCCCGCCGCCTGGGCGGCGCGGGCGATGCGCTTCTGGGCGGCGGGCACGGCGGGCAGGTCCATCTCCACGCCCAGATCGCCCCGGGCGACCATGACCACGTCGGTCGCCTCGATGATTTCGTCCAGCCGTTCGAGCGCCTGGGGTTTCTCGATCTTCGCGACGATGCGCGCGTCGCAGTTTCGCTCGTCGAGCAGGGCCCGCAGCTCGCGGATGTCCTCCGGGCGCTGCACGAAGCTCAGGGCGACGTAGTCGAAGTCGCGCTCGGCGATCCAGTCCACGTCCCGCCGGTCCTTCCGGGTCATCGCCGAGAGCGCCAGGTGCGTCTGGGGCAGGTTCACGCCCTTCCCGCTGGAAAGCACGCCTCCGCGGCGGACGACGCAGAGCAGTTCGTCGCCGTTGCGGCGCTCGAGGGCTTCGAGGCGGAGCTTCCCGTCGTCGAGCAGGATCCCCTCGCCGGGGGCGACCGCGTCGTTGAGCTCGTCCAGCGTCGTCGAAAACTCGGTCGCGCCGCCGAGGATTTCCCCGCGGCGGATGGTCACCTGCTGTCCTTCGCCCAGCAGCACCGACCCGCCCGCGATGGGCCCGACGCGGACCTTCGGCCCGCACAGATCCGCCATCACCGCCAGGGGCTCGCCGATCGCCTGCTCCGCGGCGCGGATGTTCCGCAGGAACGCCTCCCGCTGGGCGTCGTCCCCGTGGGAGAAATTCACGCGGAACACGTCGCACCCGGCGCGGGCGAGCTGTTCGAGGCACTCGGCCGAGCCGGAGGCGGGTCCGACGGTGGCGACGATTTTCGTGCGGATGATCATGGGCTTGGTTCCACGCGGGCCCCGGCATGTGGCGGCAGGTGTGGGCGGGCTGCTATTCTAGGAACCCGCGGGCGGCGAGGGAACCCTCTCGCCCGCGCCGGGGTCAACTCCATCCGCCTCCACCACATGGACATGCAGGTCTACCCCAACGGCATCTGGGACCCGAAGGACCCGACAAAGTTCTCGGCCGAGGCGGTCACCGCGACGATAAACCTCCCGGCCTTGGGCATTTCGAAAGACGCCACGGGCTTCAGCCTCGAACCCGATGGCTCGGTCGGGCGGGCCATGCCCGCCGAGGGCGGTGTGCTGAAGCTGGATCCGAAAGACGAGGCGCTCTGGTACCTCATCAAGCCGTAGCCCGGAGGGCATCGCCCCGGCCGCACAGCGCGAACCGCGAGGAGCGACATCCGGAAGACAAGGGGAAGCAGACTTTCCGCGCCCGCGGTGAGTTCCGCGGTCAGACAGCGGTCCTGGCGTCTCCGCGGCGAACCGTCGTTCGGGCGATCCTCTTCAGCGCCTCGGCTGCGGCGTGGACGTCTTCGATCTCCGTGAAGGGTCCGAAGCTCAGGCGCGTCGTGCCCTCGGGGTGGGTGCCGATGGTCTCGTGGGCCAGGGGAGCGCAATGCACGCCCGGACGGGTGCAGATTGCGGCGTCGGCCTCGAGCCGCTCGGCCAGGGCGCCGGGGGACAACCCGTCGACGCGGACGGAGAAGACCCCGGCCCGGCGGTCGAGGTCGCGCGGGCCGAAGACGGTCAGCCCCGCGACCTCGGTGGTCTGTCCGAGGAAGGTCTCGCAGAGCGCCACGTCATGGGCGCGGATGCTCTCGACGCCGCGATCGAGCAGCCACCGGACGCCCTCGCTGAGCCCGGCGAGCCCGATGGCGTTGTGCGAGCCGATCTCGTACTTGTCGGGGAGGAACTCCGGTTGCGTGGGCGCCTCGGAGATGCTGCCGGTTCCGCCCTCCTTCATCGTCGCGAGGCGTTGCACCCACCCCGGGCGCATGTAGAGCACGCCGGTGCCCAGCGGGCCGAGCAGGCCCTTGTGTCCGGGGAAGGCGACGAAGTCCGCGCCCAGCGCCTGGACGTCCAGCGGGACGTGCCCGGCCGACTGGGCGGCGTCGATGAGGCAGGGGACCTCGGCCTCGCGGGCGATCCGCGCAACCGCCTCGATCGGCTGCATGGTCCCGGTGACGTTGCTGACGTGCACGCAGGCGACCAGCCGGGTCTCCGGACGAAGGGCCGATCGCACCTCCGCCGGGCCCACCAGCCCGGTCCGCCCGTCGCACGGGATGAACTGCGGGACGATTCCGCGCTGCTCCTTCAGGGCGTTGAGCGGACGGAGCACGGAGTTGTGCTCCAACGCCGTGGCGATCGCATGCGCCCCGGCGGGGGCGGTGTTCAGCAGCCCGCGAATGACGATGTTCAGCGCCTCAGAGCAGTTGAGGGTGAAGATGATCTGCTCCGGGCTCTCGGCGTTGATCAGCCGGGCGACGCGGGTGCGGCACTCCCGGAGAATCCGCTCGCACTCGCGGGCTTCAGCGTAGGCTCCCCGCCCGGCCGAGGCGCCGCAGTCGACGGCGAAACGGACCATCGCCTCGGTGACCGAGGCGGGCTTGGGAAAGCTGGTAGCGGAGTTGTCCATGTAGAGACGCTGCATGATTCGTCCAGTCTATGAAGGGCGCCGAGGGGATGCAAACCGGACGGACCGGCGCAGGTGCGGTCCGAGGGTAACGGTCGATCAGGGATTCCGCACCCGTGCCGACGCCCGGTCGCGGCGGGTCGCCGTCCGGCGTCGGCTTGCCCCTGCGTTTCTGGCTGATACAATGCCGCGTTCACGAACCCCCACGACTTCAGCGATACAAGGAAGGTGTTCCGATGCAGGTGGAACTGTCCAACCGGCTTGAGACGCTCCCGCCCTACCTCTTCGCCGCTCTGCGCCGCAAGATGCGCGAGGCGATCGCCTCGGGGACGAAGGTCCTGCGGATCGACATCGGCGATCCGGACATCCCCACGCCCGATCCCATCGTGGCCGAGCTGGCCCGGGCGATCGACGACAAGGACGATCCGGACCGCCACCGCTACGGCTGCGACCGCCCGGTGGAGGAACTGCCCGAGGCGATCAAGCGCTTCTACGAACGCCGCTACGGCGTGAAGCTCGATGACGACCAGGTCCTCTTCACGATGGGCTCGAAGGACGCGATCGCCAAGATGGGCTTCGCGATCCTCAACCCCGGCGATGTCGGCATCGCCCCGGTCCCGGGCTATCCGACGTACAACATCGCCCACGTCTTCGCCGGCGCGGTGACCTACCAGGCGCCCCTGCGCCCCGAGAACGACTGGCTGCTGGACTTCGACGAGATTCCCGCCGAGGTCCGCCGCCAGGCGAAGATCCTCTGGATCAACTACCCGAACAACCCGACCACGGCCACCGCGACGCTGGATTTCTTCCAGCGGGCGGTGACCTTCGGGCGGGAAAACGACATCCTCATCGCCCACGACAGCGCCTACTCCGAGAACGTCTACCGGGGGTACAAGGCCCCGAGCATCCTCCAGGTGGACGGAGCGGAGGAGGTCGCCGTCGAGTTCTTCAGTCTCTCCAAGGCCTTCAGCATGACCGGCTGGCGGGCGGGAGCCCTGGTGGGCAACCCCTCGGCCGTGGCGGGGCTCAATACGGTCAAGGAGAACATCGACAACGGGCAGCTCCGGGCCATCCAGTCGGCCGCGGTGACGGCGCTGGACAAGGCCGAGGCGCTTACCGCCAAGGTCAACGAGGTCTACGAGCGCCGCCAGGGCATCGTCGTCGACGCCCTGAACGCCAGCGGATGGAACCTCGAGAAGCCCGACGCCACCATCTACGTCTGGGCGCCCGTCCCCGAGGCCTACGCCGGGGACTCCGGACGCTTCGTCGAGAAACTGCTGGACAAGACCGGCGTCATGGTCACCCCCGGGCGGGGCTACGGACAGTGGGGCGAGGGCTACTTCCGCATCTCCCTGACCTACCCCGACGACATCCTCTCCGAGGCGATGGACCGCATCGCGTCGATGACGTAGCCCCCGGGGCTCCCGACGTGCCCGAAATCCGCATGGAACATACCGAGGGTCTCGGCCGGAAGGCGGAGGTGTGGGTCAACGGCGAACTGCTGACCGTCTGCGACGGGATCAGCCCGCGCGACCGCCGCCTCCGCCCGGGTCCGCTGGAGGCGGTCAAGCTGACCTACCTCCGCGAGGAGGGCACGGACTTCCGCGATCTGCTCGGCGGGAACAAGGGCGACCGCCGCCGGCTCGATCCGGTCCGCGGGTGGTCCTACGCCGGGTATGGGAAGATTCTCTCGGTGCTCCCGGTGCTCATCGACTTCGGGCTCCTGTGCATGGACGACCCGGAATGGACCACCGACGAGTCGCTCGTCGGGCGGTTCGTCCGCGTGCCCATCGACCGGCTCGAGATCGTCCCGGCCCGACGGGCCGATTGGCCGGAGCACGTGAAGCGGCTCTGACCGAACGGTGCGCCGCGACCGGGCGAGACGCCCCCCCGTGCGCTTCGTTCCCCTTGCATTCGAGCATGCCCGGCGGTTGCATTCAGGCGCGACCCCATCAAGGAGAATCATCATGTCACTCGACCTCCCGGCCCCGAAGATCGGTTTCATTCCCGCCAACCGCGGTTCTTCTCGGACGAACTCGCCGCGGACATGCGCGTCCGGACGATCCGGGCTCTCGAATCGGCCGGGGCGGGCGTCGTTGCGCCGGATGAGTCGATGACCAAGGTCGGCTGCGTGGAGACCCGCGAAGAGGCGCTGAAGACCGGGGCGCTGTTCCGCGAGGCCGGCGTCCGGGGCGTCGTGATCTCCGCGGTGAACTTCGGCGACGAGCAGGGCGTGGCGACCGCCCTCCAGGCCGCGGGAATCGACTGCCCCGTGCTGATCGCCGGCGCTTAGGAACAGGAAGTCCTCACGCCGGAGACCCCGCGGCGGGACAGTTTCTGCGGACTGCTCTCGATCGGTGAGGCGCTGCGCCAGATCGGGCGGAAGTACAAAACCGACCATGGGCTGCCAGGAGATCATCGCCGGGGCGACCGGTCGCGACAACGCCATGGGCGTCGTCGAGTTCACCATGCAGCCCGGACCGGTCACGCTCGCCCGGGTCGCCCAGGACGCCGAGGGACGCCACCAGGTCGCCCTGGCCGAGGGAACCGTCGAGCGGAACCCCGCGAAGACCTTCGGCAGCTACGGGTGGGTGCGCATCCCGCAACTGTCCCGATTCTACCGCGAGGTGCTCCTGCGCCACTTCCCGCACCACGTCGCGCTGACCCGCGAGCATGTGGGGAACATCCTGTGGGAAGCCCTGGGCAACTACCTCGATTTCGAGACCTACACCGCGACCAACACCGACGGGCGGTGGAACCCGGCCCTGCCCTTCTAGAGCGGATCCGTGCAGGGCGCCGCAGCGGCCCGGTCCCCGTACGGGGTCACCGGACGATCGGACCGCGTCGTCTGCGTCGGCGGAGAACCGCCAGACCGCCCAACGCCAGAACGCCGGCGCTGAGGGGTTCGGGCAGCAGGACGACGTTGTCGAGGTCGCCGGTGTCCGAGCCGCTGCGATACTCGCCGCGGATCTGCAGATCGGTCACGTCCGCGAGGACCTGCTCGAATTCCGCCTGCGTCGGGGGCGAACCGTTGAGCACCCAGCCGCCCGTTTCGGTCAGTTCCAGGATGTACCCCGTCCAGTCGATTCCCGGGTTGTACGCGGTGTCGAACGTCAACTCGAGCCCGCCGCCGCGGAGGATCACGTCGCTGTTGTTGAACTGGCTGGACGTGTTCGACTGGCGGAGGTCAAAGGTCAGTTGCGTCCCGTAGGCGGAGTTGAAGTTCCCGTGGAACGCCGAGGGGGCCTTGAAGTACCACGTGCCGCCGGCGACGTTGTCGGTGGCGGAGATGTGCCCGCCCGGGTTGCCCCCGGAGCTGCTGTAGTCCGGGGTCACCCCGCCGCCCTGGGCGTCCCCGGCAACGGTCCACCCCTCGTCGTCGACGTCGAAGGTGCTATGGGCTCCGAAGGCGACCGGGGCGAGTGCGAGTACGGTCAACGCAGTCAAGTAGCGGGTCATGGCGATCCTCCAGTTTCAGAACCGAGCGAAGCGTTCATCCCGGCGCGTCTCCGGGGCTCTCGACGGAATGATAGGCGGGGGGAGCGAGCGGAGACGGAAAAAACTGGACAAGTACGGGATCGGGTGTTGAGCGGACGCCCCGGGGGAGGTTTTGCGTATTGGCGCACTGCGCCGGCGCGTTATCATGGAGGCGGATGTGAACTAAACTATATCGGCGGCCGGCGTTGCGGAACTTGAAGGGTTTTCGAGATTTTTCCGCGGCGGACCCGCCCGACCGATGGATGCGGCCGCTCGAGGCCGCCGTTCGGAGGCAACCGTGGTACGCAAGGCGCTGCCGGCTCCTGCCGGAGGGAAGCTCGCCCGGGGCGGTCGACTCGCCCGGGCCTCGCGCGCCTTGGAGCACTACCAGCCGCAGGCGCACATCCGCTTTCGCCCGGCCGAGCGTCGCACGAGCCTCGACCGCCTCCTCGCCCTGGCCTGCGACCGCTACGCCGCACACACCTCACCCGCCTGGGCGGAGGCCCGGTCGCCCCAGACGAGCCTCCTCGCCTAGACCCTGTTTCTCGATCGCGCCCGTGCAGCCCGAGCCCGTGCTCTGCGCCCGTGCTCTGGCGTCTACGCCGTCGAGGGGCTACAGTACGCTGCGTCTCCGGGGAGGGCCGAGTTACCCGGAGCGGCTACCGACGGAGCGAGACGACTTGATCCGCACGCTACACGCATATATCGGGAAGGACCTCGCGAGGATCACGCTGCTGGCGCTGGTGGCGTTCACGCTGGTGATGACGGTCTTCGCGATCATCGAGCCGCTGCGCAAACAGGGGCTCGGTCCGCAGCAGGTGCTGGCGCTGTTCGCCTACACGCTCCCGGCGATGTTCTCGCTGACGCTCCCGATCGCGGCGCTGCTGGCGGCGACGGTGGTCTACGGGCGCTTCGCCGCCTCGCGGGAGCTGCTCGCCTGCC